>JASHVA010000008.1 GCA_030039715.1 Thermoplasmata archaeon
GTCTCGGCGAGCAGGCCCATCGTCTCGACGCGCTGGAGCTGCGCGAGCTTGTTCTCCCGCTCGTACTGCTCGGCCTTGAGCAGGAAGTACGGCTTCAGCTGGCCGCCGCTGGTCGCGGTCGTCACGACGCCCTGCAGGAAGTCCTGGAACCGCTTCGACGGGCTCCGCTGGGCCCCGTTGCGGATCGCGGTCAGGATGTCGACGCCGAGGAGCTCGGTGTCGCGGCTGATCCACGCGGCTTCCTCGGCGACCTCGCCGTAGATCTTCTGACGGCCGAGCTCCTTGAAGATCTGGTCGATGTTGACGTCGGCAGACGCCATCGCGCTGACGAAGCTCATCGCCGGGCTGATCCGCTGGTCGATCTTCCGGCCCCGCGTCTTCGCTGCCGAGGCGGGGGTGCCCTGGAGGCCGAAGAACGCGCCGATCGTCCCGAAGACGGGAAGCGCGACGCCGATCAGCACGCCGAAGAGGAACTGGCCCGAGCTCACGAGGATGAACCCGAGCACCGCCCCGGCGACGACCGTCGCGATCGCGGTGACGACCGCGGTCGCGTAGACGGTCGCCATGAACTCGTCGGCGCGGATCCGCATGTGCGCCTTGAGGAGGTTCTCCTCGAGGATCGGGTCCGGCGGCTTCGCGAGGACCCGGTTCTTGAACGTCTTCCAGGCCCACCGCTGGAACGGAGTGAGGGTCGAGTGGGTCGGCTGCTCGCCGCGCTTCAGGCGGACGGGCCGGACCGTGACGGCGTCCGTCGCGGCGGTCGCGGGCACGGTCGGGGTCGCGGGCATCGCGTCTTACCCCCCCTGCGCGGCCGCCGCCGCGGGGGCCGCCGCCGGTGCCGCGGCGCCGATGCGCGTCATGACCTCCGCCGGGTCGCGGTAGTACTGGGCGATCGTCCGCCAGAGCTGCCGGTAGTCCGTGATCTGGTTCTGGACGAGGTAGCGGATCACGGCGCTGCGGCGCTGGAACTCCTGCTCCATCTCGTCCGGCGTGTAGTTCTTCAGTTCCATGATCTTGTCGAAGAGGAACGAGTGCCCCTTGAACACGAAGCCGTCGGTCGCCGGGTCCCACTCGTAGACGGTGTTCGTGATGAGCTCGTTCGTCTCGGGCTCGAAGCCGACGATCTCGAGCACCTGCTTCAGGCGCCGGACGACGCCCTTGTCGGTCCGGGTCTGGATCTGGATGATGACGTTGTTGAGCGCGGACAGGAGGATCCTCGGGGTGTTGATCGGGGGGTTCTCGAGGCGGTTGACCATCGACTTCACGCTGTCGGCGTGCATGGTCGAGTAGGTCGTGTGGCCGGTCGCCATCGCCTGGAACATGGTGTACGTCTCCTTGCCGCGCACCTCCCCGACGATGATGTAGTTCGGCCGCTGCCGCAGCGCCGCGCGCACGAGGTCGAACATGTCGACCTCCCCCGCGGCCTTGCCGTCCGCCCCGCGGTCGCCCGTCCCGCTGCGCGTCGCGCCCGGGATCCAGTTCTCGTGCGGCAGGTTCACCTCGCGGGTATCCTCGATCGAGACGATCTTCGCGGTCGGCGGGATGAACAGCGCGACCGCGTTGAGCGTGCTCGTCTTGCCCGCGGCGGGGCCCCCGCAGATGATCACCGACTCGCCCTGCTCGGCCGCGAGCCAGAAGTAGGCGACCATCTCCTCGCTCGCGCTCCCCATGACCACGAGGTCGACGGGGGTGAACGGCCGCTCCTTGAACCGACGGATCGTGAAGCTCGCCCCGCGGGTCGTCACCTCGCGCGCGTACGTCGCCTGGACGCGGTGGCCCTCGGGGGTCGTCCCGTCCAGGATCGGCGCCGAGACGCTCACCGCCTTCGAGCAACGCTGCCCGAGCATGACGATGAAGGAGTTGAGCGCCTCCTCCTCGACGAAGATCACGTTCGTCTTCATCGACTCGTACTTCGAGTGGAAGATGAACAGCGGCACGTCGACGCCGTCGCAGGAGATGTCCTCGACTTGGGGGTCCAGGATCAGCGCGTCGACCGGGCCGTACCCCACGAAGTCGCGCAGGACGTAGTAGACGATCCGTTCCTTCGAGATCGGCGAGAGCGAGATCCCGCGGCTGCGGAAGTACTCCTCGGCCTCTCCGCGCAGGTACGTCCGCTTGTCGGCGGTGGAGAGGTTCCCGACCTCGCTCCCGAGGATCATCGCGAGCGTCGACTTCAGGTGGTCGACGAGCTGGCGCTCCCGGGCGGTGAGCTGCGGCTCGATCACCTCGTAGAGGTACTCCTTCGTCCGGTCGTTGTAGCTGACGCGAGAGTAGGAGTACGGCGGGTTCACCGCGCCGACCTCGAGCTCCTTCATCGCGGCCTCGGGGAGCGGCGGCATCGCCGTGATGAACGTCCCGGGCACGTCGGTCGGGGTCTCGAGGGGGCGGGCCGCGGCGTCGAGGGGCGACGTCTCGGACTCGGAAGCGTTGCCTCGAGGGATCTTCACGCGCACCGAGCCGCTCGCCATCGTCCTAGGTGCTCCCGATGCCCATCGTCACCTGCACCCCGGCGACGTACATCTGGGCATAATTGACGCTGTTGAGCTGGAAGGCGAGGAGGGTCGTCTTCCCGGTCGAGCTGTAGCAGCTCCCCGTGTAGCTCGAGGTGAGCGTGACCGAGTGGTAGCCGGTCGCTCCGGACGGCCCGAACCAGGCGAACAGCTTGTACGCCGTGGAGGGCAGGCCGCTCTGGGTGACGAGCTTGTAGAGGTAGGGGACCCAGGCGCACGGGTACTGGGTGCCGATCTCGAAGGTGAAGGTGAACGGACTGCCGCCGCCGTTCGAGGTGAGGAACTGCGAATACTTCAGCTGGCTATAGACCTCCTCCGTGCCCTGGCCGACGACCGTCGAGGAGTTGCCGTACAGCTGGAGGAAGCTCGTGGAGACGGTCGTGTTCCCGCCGACGTACGTGATGTTGAGGGGCGGCGGGAACGCCATCAACTGGTAGTTCGAGCTCTGGCTCTGGACGACCCCGTCGTCCTCGAAGTAGAACTGCTCCGGTGTGTAGTACCGGTTCGGCAGGTTCAGCTGGAGCGTGCCCGAGGCGAGCGACATCCCGTAGTTCTTCGCCCCGCCCGGCCCGACGGACATGGAGACGTTCTCGAAGACGCAGTAGGTCGGGGTGATCGGCTGACCGTCCGGGTTCGTCACGGTGGACGTGTTCGTGGTCGGCGTCCAGTACTGGCCGGCGGGAACCGAGAGCGCGGAGTAGAAGCTCGTCCCTCCGGCCCCCGGGCAGGTGTTCGGCAGGAAGATGAGGGTCCCTTCGGTCGGCTGGGCGATCAGCGGGATCCCCTGCGAGCTGATCACGAACGGAGTCCCCGCCGACTGGGGGCCGCCGAGGGCGTACTGCTCGTCGATGACCGACTTGAACGTGGCGAACGAGGTCGACGCCTGGGCGGTGAACAACGACTCGTTGTCCGTCATCCAGAGCGGGACGTACTGGGTGAGAAAGATGCCGAACAGCGCGAAGAAGACGAGGAGCGCGAGCAACGTCCCGATCACCGCGACCAGGCCGCGCTGGCTGGAGCGGAGTCGACGGGCCCGGCGATAGCGCCGGCCCGCGGTCGCACGATTCGTTCCCCCCATTAGACGGACCGACCGGGACCGCACGGCCCCGGGTATCGAGAATTAGGCCCGGTTGGTGTATAAATACATGCTCGCGGCGAGGTGGCGGCCGACGCCCGGGAGCGTCGAACCTTTACGCGGCGGGGCCTCCCGGAACCGATGGCCCTCCGCGAGATCTCGCTCTCCCTGCCGAACCGTCCCGGGACGCTCGCCGCGATCGCCCGCACGCTCGCGAAGGCGCGCATCAACGTCGCCGCCATCAGCGTCGACTCGACCGCGACGAAAGGGCGGGTCCGTCTGATCGTGAACGACCCGGACCGGGCCGCCGGCCTACTCGCCGACGCGGGATACGCCGCCGAGCAGCGAGAGATGATCGCCGTGCGCCTCGAAGACCGGGCGGGGAGCTTCCTTCAGGTGCTCGAGACCCTCGCGAAGGGGAAGGTCAACGTCCAGAGCGTCGCGATCCTGGTCGCGCGGGAGGGGAACCACCCGCTCGTCGCCCTCTCCACGAGCGATATCGCGAAATCGCGCCGTCTACTGAAGCAGGCGGGGTTCGCGAGCGAGATCGCCGACCGCCTCGTGTCGAACCCGGACCTCGTCGCGGCCGCCCCCAGCATCCCGTCGGAGACCGTCGCGCTCCTGCTCTAGGCCGTCCCGACAAAAGGTAAGAACGACCCCTCCTCCCGAGGGGACGCGCGGTTGTGGTCTAGTGGTTAGGACGGTAGCTTCCCAAGCTACCTACTCGGGTTCGAATCCCGACAACCGCATTCGTCCGGCGCCTACGGCGGCACCGCGAGCGAGACGATCCGACCGACGGTCGTGAAGCCGAGACGGTCGTAGAGGGCCACCGCCTCCTCGTTCGCGGTGCGGACGAAGAGGCCGAGGCGGTCGGCGCCGGCCCGGCGCGCCTCCTCGGCGAGGGCCCGGACGAGGGCGGAACCGTACCCCCGCCGACGATGCTCGGGGTCGACGGTCAACCACTCGACCCAGAACTGCGCCCGGCCGCCCCGGGTCTCGAGGGAGTACCACGCTTCGCCCACGCGGGCGCCGCTCGCGGCGTCGCGCGCGACGACGAGGTGCTGGTGCGGGGTCGCGCGTCCGTTCGGCAGCTCCCGGTCGTACTCGGCCCGACTCGCGGCGAGCGCCTCCGCCTCCTTCCATACCCCCTGCGCGACGCGGATCCCGGCGCGCCGGGCGATGCCCCGTTCGCGATACGCCCGGAACTCCGCCTCGGTCATCGGGTCGAGGCGCACCTGCGGGGAATGCGCCACGAGCCGCTCCGCGTCCCCGAGCGAGGGGCTCACTCCGCCGGGACGAACCAGAACTCGTTGCCGTCCGGGTCGAGGAACTTCGATACCCAACCCCACGGCATCTTCCGGGGCGGCTGGGAGAACTTCACGCCCCGGCGGACGAGCCTCGCGCACTCGGCGCGGAACGGGGCGTTCGTGACGAGCAGGATGCCCGTGTTGCCGACCTCGGACTTCGGGGGCTTCTTTCCGGCGCGACCGCCGACCTCGCACAGGTGGAGCCGGAACTTGCCCGACCGGTCCCCGACGGTCAGCCAGTGCTCGTCGTCGTCGTCGAGCACGCGGAACCCGAGGGTCTTCGCGTACCATTTCGCGGCCTTCCTCCGGTCGGTCACCGCGACCGCGACGGAGACTCCCCGCATCGTCATCGGCCGGGCGGACGGCACCGCCCGCTCTTACGGATTGGGGACGGCGGCCCCCTCAAGGAAGCGGCGCCCCGGCCGGAGCCCCGGCGGGCGTCCGGTATCCGTTGGGCAGGAGGTCGGGATCGATTTTCCCCGTGGTGGCGTACCGATAGAGCGCAGCGCGGAGGATCCCCTCCGCGGCGCTGCCGATGAGCGCGAAGACCGCCCCGACCGCGAGCGCGGCGGCGATCAATCCGAGGCCGAGGAGCGTCGCGCCGCCGAAGAGGTAGAAGAGGCCGAGGATTCCCAGGACGAACGCCGCGAAGAGGCCCAGGCCGACGAGGAGTCCGACGACGACGTTCGACACGAGCGTGCGCCCGAACGTCGAGACGAAGAGGTGGCCCGACCGCTTGAGGGAGGCCCACGTGGTGGCGTTCTCGTACAGCACCACCGGCACCATGAAGTAGGTCACGACCGACCAGGCCGCGCCCCCGGCGAGGCCGATCAGCGCGCCGCCGATCCCCTGGACTCGGCTCGCGATGAGCTGGATCGCGAGGCCGACGGTGGCGGTGAGCACCGACCAGGCCACGAGCCGACCGAGCCGGCTCCGGGCGACCCTCCAGCCGTCGGCGGCCGTCGGCTGCCGACCCTCGAGCTTCTGGGTCGCGGCCCCGATGAGGCCGGCCGTCGCGTACACCGAGACGAACGAGCAGACGAAGTACGTCACGACGAACAGTCCGACCACCGCGGCGTCCTCCGACGTGGTCGCCCCGCCGGAGACGACCTGCGGGAAGAGGAAGAACGTGCCGAGCACGAACAGGGCGAGGACCGCCAGGATCGAGAGCCCGCCCACCAGCGGGAAGACGAGGAGCGCCCGGTCCTCGGCGATCAGCCGGAACGCCGTCTTCGTGAGATTCCAGGAGTCGGAGAACGTGCCGGGCATCGGGAGCGGGCCGAGGCCGCCCCGTTACTTGACGGCTGCCGGCGGCGGACCCGGCCTCGGGTCCTCAGGTCCCGGCTGCCTGACTCGAACAGGCGACCTGAGGATCTCCACGGGGGCTGCCGGGGGTCCGGCAGTCTCGCCTACAGTCCCCCGCTCTACCACTGAGCTAAGCCGGGACACGCCAAGGAGCGGTCGCCCCGCTATAAATCTGCCCCCGCTCGGCGGAGACGATGCGGACGCTCGAGCACCGGCGCCACAGCGAGCGCGACGCCGGCGGGATCCACCTGAACGCCGCCGGGGTCGCGCTCGCGCGACGCGTCGCGGGGACGCTCTCCCGCTTCGATCGCGTGGTCGCGTCGCCGAAGCCCCGCGCCCTGGAGACCGCGGAGCTGATCGGAGGCCGCGTCGATGCGTCGCTTCCGGCGCTCGCGGAGATGCCGGAGGACGGCTGGCTCCTGGCGGGAGGGGGACCCCCCGCCTCCTTCGGCGACTGCGCGGCCCTATTGCGACGGAGCTCGGCCGCCCGGGAGTACGCGCGGAGCCAGCTCGACGCCTGGCGTGCCGAGCTCGAACGGGTCCCGCCGGGAGGCAGGCTGCTCCTCGTCTCGCACGGCGGGGTCATCGAGCTCGGTGCCGCCGCCGCGCTGCCCGAGGCCGCGGCGGGTTGGGGCAAGCCGGTCGGCTATCTCGAAGGGGTCCGCCTGGGCTGGGACGGCCGTCGTTGGCGCGACGGCGAAGTGCTCCGGGTCGATCGGTGAGGCCGGTCGGCCGTCAGTGGAGGGCGTTCCGCACGCGCGCCGCGACCTCGTCCGGTGTTCCCGCCGCGTCGATCGAGCGGAGGAGCCCGCTCTTCCGGTAGAACCCGAGGAGCGGGGCCGTCTGTTCCGCGTAGACGGCGAGACGGGTCGTGATCGCCTCGGGGCGATCGTCCGGCCGCTGGACGAGGGCGGTCCCGTCCCGGTCGCACTTTCCCTCGACCTTCGGGGGGCGGGTCACGATGTTGTAGACCGACTGGCAGGTCGGGCAGACCCGTCGCCCGGCCAGGCGCTCGATGAGCAGCTTCGCCGGCAGCTCGAACGAGAGGACGAGATCGATCGTCGTGATCCCGGCGAGCCGCTCGGCCTGCGCGAGGTTGCGGGGAAAGCCGTCGAGGAGGAAGCCTCGCGCGGCGTCGGGCGCGGCGAGCCGCTCGCCGAGGATCTTGAGGACGAGGTCGTCGGGGACGAGCCGGCCCGCGTCCATGTGGCCCTGGGCCTCGAGGCCGAGCGGGGTCCGCGCGGCCACCGCCGCGCGCAGGAGGTCCCCGGTCGAGAGATGGGGCACCCCCAGCTGCTGCGCGAGCGTCGTGGCCTGGGTTCCCTTGCCGACGCCGGGCGGCCCGAGGAAGACGATGCGAGGCATCGAACGTTCCTACCGGGCCCTCACTAAAGGAGTTGCCGTCCCGCTAGCCGACGCGGCTGCCGACGAACGGCTCGCCCCGGATCGCTTTCCCCAAGTTCTCGAGGTCGCGCCCCTGGACGATCGCGAGCGGGATCCCGGCCCGCGCGAGGGTGTCGGCCCCGAGCCGGTCGAAGAGGAAGTTCTGTCCGGGCTCGCCGGAGGTCGCCGCGTGGACGCGCTTGCGGAACTCGGGCCACCAGATCTGGTCGATCCGCCGGGCGTTCGGATGGGTCCGCGGATCCTGGTCGTAGAGTCCGTCGACGTCGGTCGCGTTCACGAACCGCTCGGCCCGCACCCGCGCGGCGACCAGGGCCCCGACCCCGTCCGTGGTGTGACCGGGCTCGGTGCCGCCGAGCACGATGGGCGAGGCGTGGCGGAGCTCGTGGACCGCGGCGGCGATGGTCGTGGGGGGATGCGCGGGGGTCGGGGGACCGAGGCGGGCGGCCAGGAGGCGGGCGTTCAGGCGCGTGACGTCGATGCCGATCTCGTCGAGCTCGACTTCGGTGAGCCCGAGCTCCCGGCCGAGCCGGATGTACTCGCGGGCGGCGCGCCCGCCGCCGGTCGTCACGACCAGCGGATGGGACCGGCCCGCCTCGCGGAGGAGGTCGGCGAGTTCCTCGACGTACTTCGCGTCGTCCGTGCCGGTCAGGAGCACCGATCCCCCGATCGAGACGACGACGGTCCGAGCGGTCGAGGGCGCGGGCGACGGCATCGTCGGAGGGGAGGGGTCCTCCGTCTTATCCGTGACGGAGCCGGGCCCGACGGGTTGAATAGCCGGAACCGCTCCCGCGGAGCGTGGCGGACGACCTCCTCGCCGCGAAGCGCGCCGCGGCACGTCGGGGGGTCGAGCGGATCCGCCCGGGGATGCGCCTCGCGCTCGGCACCGGCTCGACGGCGGCGGAGGCCGTCCGCGCG
>JASHVA010000088.1 GCA_030039715.1 Thermoplasmata archaeon
GTGCAGTACCAGGTCGCGGAAGTGCGCCGGGAGAAGGCGATGCACCGCATCGTCCGCCGGCTCTCCGCCGAGGCCCGGCGACGCGGGAAGGACCCCTCGACGCCCGCCGGGGCCGAAGCGTCGAGCGAGGGGAGCGGGGCCAGCGGACCCCCCGTATAAACATTCGTCAACCGTGTGACGGCGTGCCGGTCCGTCGGCGAGGCTAAATAACGCGGTCCGGGTCGAACGGCGCAAGGTGGCGATGGGCCTCGTTTCTGCGCTGGCTCACAACTTCGGGTTGGTCACGCTCACGGTGCTCGCCGTGCTGCTGACCATCTACCTGCTGTATGTCATGATCCACCCCGAGCGTTTCTGAGGAGGTGACCGTCCGTGGTCACTCTGCAGTCGCTCTGGGACGTCATCGTCGTCGTCGGGCTCATCGTGGCCATCGCCCCCTGGTTCGGGGGATACCTCGGCCGGGTCTACCAGAACCGTCCGCTCGTCGGCGACCGGATCCTGGGTCCGATCGAACAGGCCGTGTACCGGCTGATCGGCACGTCGCCGCGGCGTCAGATGCGCGCGAGCGAGTACATGGTCGCGCTCCTGATCACGAACGGGATCCTCCTCGGCTACCTCTTCCTCTTCTTCGTCTTCCAGAACGACCTTCCGCTCGACGCGACCGGCGTCGGGGGATTCAGCTGGTCGCTCGCCTTCCACTCGGCCGCGAGCTTCACCACGAATACCGACTTCACCCACTTCACCAACGAAGCGCAGATGTCGATGGGCTCCGAGCTCATCGCCTGGCAGCTCGCTCTCTTCATCTCGCCGGCCACTGGTCTTTCCGCGATCGTCGCGATGATCCGCGGGTTCGTCCGCAAGGACGGGACGGTCGGCAACTTCTACGTCGACATGGTGCGGAGCCTCACCCGCATCCTGATCCCGCTCTCGGTCGTCTTCGCGCTCATCCTGGTCCTGATGGGCGTTCCCGAGACCCTCACGAACTACGTCGTGGCCCACCCGATCACGGGCGGGCTCCAGTGGATCTACCTCGGGCCGGTCGCCTCGTTCCAGTCGATCTCGCTGATCGGGACGAACGGGGGCGGCTGGTACAGCGCGAACGCGGCCTCCCCGCTCGCTAACCCGTCCGCGGTCTCGAACCTCTTCCTCGTCGGCGTGATGATGCTGATCCCGTTCTCGACTCCGTTCGCCTTCGGCCAGATCATCCGTCGGCGCGGGGAGGCCTGGCCGTTCATGGCCACGATCCTGATCATCTTCGCGGTCGCGCTCGGCCTGTTCATCGCCTACCAGGCCGCCTCGAACCCGGCGCTCGCGAGCGTCGCCGGGCTCGGCACGTCGACCAACGGCTACCCCGTCGGTCAGGAGACCCGGTTCAGCCTGCCCGAAGCGTCGCTGTTCCAGGTCGTCAGCGTCTACGCCAACGTCGGCGCGAACAACATGGCGATCGGCTCGATCTCCCCGGTCGGCCAGATGGTGCTGCTCTTCGGCATGTTCACGCAGAGCACGCCCGGGGGCGAGGGGACCGGGTTCGGCACGCTCCTACTGTTCGCGGTCCTCGCGATCTTCATCGCCGGCCTGATGGTCGGGCGGACGCCCGAGTATCTCGGAAAGAAGATCGAGACGGTGCACGTGAAGTGGGCCGCGCTCGCGCTCCTGATCCATCCGGCGATCATCCTCATCCCGTTCGCGGTCGGCGTCTTATGGGGCGACCCCGGCATCGTCTCGACCTCGCTGTCCGCGTCGGCGCACAACTTCACGTCGGTGCTCTACGAACTCACCAGCGAGGCGGCGAACAACGGGAGCGCGCTCTCGAGCGGCTCGTTCAACGACACGACGCCGTTCTGGAACGTCACCGGAGCGGTCGTGATGCTCCTCGGCCGGTTCGTCCCGATCTGGGCGATGCTCCAGGTCGGCGGGCTGTTCGCGGGCCAGGAGGAGAAGCCGCCGAGCTCGGGCACCCTCCGCACCGCGAGCGCGACGTTCACGATCTACCTCACGATGATCCTGATCATCGTCTCCGCCCTCCTCTTCCTCCCCGTCCTCGCGCTCGGGCCGCTCGCCCAGATCATCTAGGGGGGTGGGGACGACGGAAGCGGGAGCGCAGGTATCGGTCCGCCGGGTCCCCCACACCTCCTGGCGGCGCGTCCTCGTCGACTCGTTCGTGAAGTTCGACCCGCGGCGCGAGGTGCGCAGCCCGATGATGTTCGTCGTCTGGGTGCTGTTCGTCTACCTGATCGTGCTCACGCTCTTCCCGTGGGCGTTCCCGGACATCGCCCGGTTCTACAGCCCGAGCTATTACCTCGGCGTCACGGTGATCCTGTTCCTGACGCTCTGGTTCGCCCACATCTCGGAGGCGATCGCGGAGGCCCAGGGACGGGCGCAGGCGGACACCCTCCGCGAGATCCGCAGCGGGATCCGGGCGCGGCAGCTGCTCCCGGACGGCACGACCCGCTGGGTGCCCGCCGACGTCCTCCGCCTCGGCGACACCGTCGTGATCGAGCCGGGCGAACCGGTCCCGGTCGATGGCGACGTCACCCAGGGCGCGGCGCTGATCGACGAGTCGATGATGACCGGGGAGTCGGCCGCGGTCATGCGGGAGAGCGGCGGCGACAAGACGAGCGTGCTCGCCGGTTCGCGGGTCGTCCAGGGGACGGTGCGCGTCCGCGTGAGCGCGGTCCGGGGGGAGTCGTTCCTCGACCGGCTGATCCGGCTCGTCGAGGGCCAGGCCCGCGAGCCGACGCCGAACGAGCTCGCGCTCGGCGTCTTCCTCGCGGCGCTCACGATCGCGCTCTTCACCGTCGTCGTGACGTTCGTCTACCTCGCGAACTTCACCAACATCGTCGCGGTCGACCTCGCGACGATCGTCGCGCTCTTCGTCTGCCTGATGCCGACGACGATCGGGGCGCTCCTCCCCGCGATCGGCATCTCGGGGATCAACCGCGTCGCGCGCACGAACGTGATCGCGAAGTCGGGGAAGGCGGTCGAGGCGGCCGGCGACCTCGACACGCTGATCCTCGACAAGACCGGGACGATCACGGTGGGCAACCGCCTCGCGGTCCAGTTCGTGGTCGCGCCCGACGTCCCCATGGACACGCTGGTCGAAGCGGCGATGCTCTCCTCCACGCTGGACGACACCCCCGAAGGGAAGTCGATCGTTCGGCTCGCCGCGCG
>JASHVA010000089.1 GCA_030039715.1 Thermoplasmata archaeon
GCGTCCGGGGCGATGAGCACGCATTCGGCCGCACGGCCCGTTCGGATCAGGCGGTCGAGTCGGCCGACGATGGAATCCTCCATGAACCGCCCGGGCTCGAGATTCGGCCAACCCGAACCGGTGTACCCCGAGAGGAGGACGAGGAGCGGACGACCCTCGGTCTTCCCTGATGGCGGGACGTAGACGGGAAGGGCGCGGTCGGTCGGGTCCCCCCACGGATTCCCCCGCAGGACGCGCGACTGGTGCCGGTGCGGCTCGACGCGCCCGGCGAGAGGGAGAGGGTACTGCTCCTCGGTCCGGGCTTCCGTCGGAACTCGCCAGGAAGTCACGCCGTTCGCCGGCCGCGCCACGCGCCCTCCCCTCAAGTAGCCGTCGGGTGCGGCGAGTTCGGCTCCGAACCGCCTTTACGGCGTCGACGTCTCGCCGACGACGTTCGATGGAGCGGATCGGGCCCGAGGCGTTCGACGGGGAGAGGCTGCGGCGTCCGGGCGCCTGGATCGTCGGGTTCCTCGCCGACTGGTGCCCGTTCTGCCGCGCCTTCGCGCCGCGCCTGGAAGCGCTCGCGAAAGCGGGGCGATCGGTCGCGGTCGCCGACCTGACCGACGAGGAGAGCCCGCTCTGGGAGCGGTTCGGGGTCGAAGTGGTGCCGACGGTCCTCGTCTTCCGGGACGGCTCGGTCGTGTTCCGACGGGACGGCCGGCTGGGCCGGGGCCTGGGCGCCCCGGACCTCGAGGCGGCCGAACGCGCGATGGCGACCTCGTGAGGGGCGCGACGGCATCGGCACCGCTTTGACCCGGAGGCGGTTCGTGACCGCGTGCCGGACGTGAGCTCCCCCGGTCCCCCCGCGGCGAAGCCGGTCGCGCTCGTCACCGGCGGCGGCACCGGCATCGGGCGGGCGATTGGCGTCGCCCTCGCCCGGGACGGCTACGACCTCGCGATCGCGAGTCGTTCGGCGGCGCACCTGGGAGACGGTGCCGCGGTGCTTCGGGCGGCCGGAGCCCGCGTGCTCGAGGTTCCGACGGACGTCCGAGTCCCGGAGCAGGTCGACCGGATGGTCGAGACGATCCGCCGCGAGTACGGGCGACTCGACGTCCTCGTGAACAACGCCGCCGGCAACTTTCTCGCGCCCGCCGAGAAGATCTCTCCGAACGGCTGGCGAGCGGTCGTGGGCATCGTGCTGGACGGCACGTTCTTCTGCTCCCGGGCCGCGCTGCCCCTCCTGCGGGAGTCGCGCGCTCCCTCGATCGTGAACATCATCGCCTCGTACGCCTGGATGGCGGGGCCCGGGACCGCGCACTCGGCCGCGGCGAAGGCCGGGGTGCTCGCCCTCACGCGCACGCTCGCGGTCGAGTGGGCGCGGTACGGGATCCGCGTGAACGCCGTCGCCCCCGGGCCGGTGCGGACCGACGGCACGGACCACCAGCTGTGGGTGTCGGAAGCGGTCGTCGCCGCGGTCCGCGACGGCGTGCCGCTCGGCCGGTTCGGAACGCCCGAGGAGATCGCGGAGAGCGTCCGGTTCCTCGTGGGACCCCGAGCGAGCTACATCACGGGGCAGGTGCTGGCGGTCGACGGCGGCCAGTGGCTGGGGAAGGGCGTGATGGACCTCCTCGCGGCCGCGTTCCCGTCCGAGCCGAAGGGCGGGTGACCGCTCGCTACGTCACCGGCACGTTGCGCTCGAGGAGGAACGTGCCGAGCAGTCCCGCGTACTGGTGGGGTCGGGTCACGTGCGGGGCGTGGCCCGCGTCGGGGATCTGGACGACCTTCCCGTTCTTCAGGTGCGGCGCGAGGTCCCGAACGATCCGGTGGAGGAACCGCGGGCTCAGTTCCCCCACCGTCAGGAGCACCGGGAGCAGGAGCTCGGGGAGCGAATCGAAGTCCGGCGTGACCGCTTCCGGGTCGCCGAACTCTTCCGCCCAGCGGTCGACCGAGCGGACGAACGTCGCCTGAGCCGCCGGGGGAAGCCGTTCCCACGCCCCCGGCTCGGTCGAGAAAATCCCGACCACCTCCCGAGCGGCCGCGAGCTTCTCGCCGCGTCCGATCAGCTGCCGGATCCGCTCGGCGCCCGCGACCATCGCCTCGCCCTCGGTCGCCGTGGCCGGGTCCCGCCGCAAAAGGCCGATGTACGGCGGCTCGTGGATCGCGAGACTCCGCACCATCTCGGGCCGGTCGTGCGCGAGCCGCAGCGCCACCGCGCTGGCGTACGAGTGCGCCACCACGTGCGCGGGGTAGAGGTCCAGCGACTCGAGCAACCCGGCCAGGTCGTTCGCGTCGTCCCGCACCGGATGCGGTCGAGGCACCGGCGCGCTCTCACCGTGACCCCGACGGTCGTACGTCACGACCTCGAGCGAGTGGGCGAGAAGCGGGGCGACCGCGTCCCAGGAGTGCCGGTCGACCAGCGAACCGTGGACGAGCACGGTCGGGTCCCCCGCCTTTCCGAAGACGTCGTAGGCGATGTCGATCCCGTGGACGGAGCGTACCGGCAACCGTGATCCCTCCCGCTGCGGGTCGGAGTCCGGGGCGCGCTATTAGCTCGGGGGAGCGTCCGCCGCGAGCCGTTATCTCGCGGACGCCTCTCCCGCTCCGACCGATGAGCGCGATCTTCCAGCGCCCGCTGTGCGACATGGGCAAGGCCTACGACTTCTCGTTCCGATCGTTCCTCGGCGACCCCGAGCCCGGCTCGGGGGGGCCGTGCGACGACCGGCCGCATCGGGTCGAGATGTTCTCGGCGACGGCCGACGCGAAGGACCCCGCCGCCGAGTGGCGGGCCTTCGAGCTCTGTCCCGAGCACGATTCCCAGCTGCGCCGGTTCGACCAGCGGCTCCGCTCCCGAGGGACCTCGACCCGGTTCCGATCTCCCGAGGTCGAAGCGAACGAGACGCCCGGTCACCGGGGGGTCCGCGCGTGAAGCCGCTGCCGCTCGAGGGACCCGGGAGCCGCGTCGTGCTCCGCGACGGGAACCGCATGCCCGTCCTGGGGCTCGGCGTCTTCCAGTCCCCGCCGGGCGCCGAGACCCGACAGGCGGTCGCCTGGGCGCTCGCGTCCGGCTACCGGCTCATCGACACCGCCGCCATGTACGGGAACGAGGCGGACGTCGGCGAAGCCGTCCGGGCGAGCGGGATCCC
>JASHVA010000009.1 GCA_030039715.1 Thermoplasmata archaeon
CTGAAGCGGCTCTTCAAGGTCTACGACCTCACGATGCTGAGCCGGGAGGACCCGGCGACGCTCCTTCCCATCGACGGGGAGGTCGCCCGCGCGCTCCAGCACGACCTCGCCGTGCTCGGCTACTACTCCGGCCGGTTCACGGGCAGCTGGGACGAGGCGAGCCGGACCGCCTTCGCCCGCTTCGTCGGCGAGCACAACTTCGAGAACAAGCAGCGGGACGACGGGAAGGTCTGGCCGTCGGTCGTCGACTACCTCCGCGAGCGGGCGGCGGCGGAGACCGCCCGCCGGACCGGCACGGCGCCGATCGTCCCGGGGGCGCTCTCGCGCGGTCCCGGCGCCCAGCCGAAGGGAGGTGGCGCATCCCCGAGCGCGTCCCCCGCGAAGAAGAAGCCGGCGAAGTGACGGTCCTCCTCCGGCGGCGCTGCGCCGACGCGGGGGAGGCCGCGCGCCTCTCCTCCGCGGTCGTCGCCGACAATCCCGAGTACGTCCGCGTCTCGGCCGAGGGCCCGGAGCTCGTGGTGCGTCTCACCGCGCCCTCGGCCGCGAGTGCCCGGGCGAGCCTCGAGGACCTGCTCGCCTGCCTCGCGGCGGCCGAGCGGACCGGCGCCGGGAGGTGAGCCGACGTCGGTCCCCGCCTCGCCCGCCCGGCCGGGCGTCGCTCGGTACGCGGTCGCGGTGTCGATCACGGTCGTCGCGATCCTCAGCCAGTACTTCGTCCCCGAGACGTGGCCCCCCGCCCTCGCGCTCTACGGCAACCTCGCCGGCGACCTCGCGGTGGTCTACGGCATCCCGATCGTCGCCTTCGCCGTCCTCGTCGGCGCCGGTCCCTTGCGGGCGTGGGCCGACCGGACCGGCCGCGCGGCGTGGGAGGGCCTGAAGTGGTACGGCGGGCTCTCCGTCCTCGCGATCGTCGTCACGCTCGCCCTCGCCGTGATCTACGAACGGTTCGACCCGGGCGCCCTCGCGCTGCTCGACCGGCCGAACCCGGTGGTCACCGCCGCCGCGGGCAACCCGTGGTTCTGGGTCGGCTTCTCGTTCGTCGTCGGCGGCATCGAGGAGACGATCTTCCGCGGGTGGATCTACGGGTTCTGGCACGGCCGCGTCGGGAACTTCTGGGGCCCCGCCGTCGGCTCGAGCGTCCTCTTCGCGGCGGTCCACCTCTACTACGGTACGACGTACGGCGCGGCGTCGCCGCTCATCTTCCCGACGCTCTTCTTCCTCGGCCTCGCCTTCGCCGTGACGTACGAGCGCTCGGGCGGGAACCTCCTCGTGGTCGCCCTTCTCCACGGCGCCTACGACGCCTCCGCGTTCTACTACGCGTTCATCAGCCAACCGGTCGGGCTCCTCTTCCGCTACCTGCCCGTCCTCGCGGGCGTGGTCGTGCTCCTCGTCGACCTCGCGCTCTCCGAGCGCGCGGGCCGGAGGCCGGCGCCTCAGGCGCCCGGCGTCGCGATGAGCTCGACCCAGAGCCCGTCCGGTCCCTCGTAGTAGGCGAGGACGACCTCGCCCCGCCAGCGCTCCTCGTGGACGAGCTTCCCGCCCGCGGCCCGGACCCGCCGGCCCGCGGCGCGGAGGTCGTGGGTCCGGAACCCGAGATGGTCGAGCCCCTCGCCGGCGACGAACGGCGTCGCGAACCGGTTCCCCCGCGGGTACCAGTTGAGCTCGAGCTGCTGATGGGAGCGCCGGTCGTGGAAGAGCACCCAGACGCCGCCGTGGCCCATCCGGCCGCGGCGCAATTCCTCGAGGCCGAGCCCCTTCGTCACGAAACGGGTCGCCCGGGCGAGGTTCGTCACGCGGAGGCCGGCGTAGTCGAGGTACACGCGGCCGGGAGCGCGCCACTCGGGATATCCGTTCGGGGTCGCGCGCGGCGTGGAAAACCGTCTTGTAACCGACCCGGCTCGGCGGCGCGATGCCGCTCACGGACGCGGAGCTCTCCGAGATCTTCCGTCGGGCCCGCACGATCGCGATCGTGGGGCTCTCGGAGAAGCCCGAGCGGGACTCGAACGAGGCCGGCCGGTACTTTCGGGCGCAGGGCTACCGCGTGATCCCGGTGAACCCGACCGTGCCCGAGGTCTTCGGAGAGCGCTCGTACCCCTCCGTCGCGGCGATCCCCGCGGACGTGCGCGTCGACATCGTCGACATCTACCGGCACGGCGAGCAGGTGCCGCCGATCGCCGACGACGCCGTGCGGCGCGGGGTGCCAGTCGTCTGGATGCAGCTCGGCATCGAGAACGCCGAGGCCGCCGCCCGGGTGCGCGCCGCGGGCGCCACGGCCGTCGAGGACCTTTGCCTCATGAGCCAGCACCGGCGCCTCGGGATCCCCGCCGTCGGTCCGGGACGCTGAGGCGACGCGCATGGCGGCGGCGAGCGCGACGGTACGAGCCCCACCGACCGCGTCGGCTACGCCGCCGGTCCGCGCGGGGCTCCTCCGCGACCGCGGCGCGGTCCGTCGGGACGCCGTGCGGGCCGCGAGCTGGACGACCCACGGCCTCGCGAAGGTGACGGGCGACGTCGACGTCACCGCCGGCGAGTCCTCCGGGCTCCTCTCGGTCGGGGGACGGCTCGTGGCCGGGCGGTTCCGGGCGACCGGCACGCTCGAGGTCGGCGGAGCGGTCGAGGTCGCGGCCGACCTTTCGCTCGACGGCCTCTCGCGATTCTCGAACGCCGTCCACGCCGGAGACCTCACGAGCCGGGGGACCCTCCACGGCGAGGCCGCCCTCCGGGTCGACCGGGCGTTCCTCGCGACCGGGGCGGTCGAGGCCCGGAGCGTCGCCGCCGGCCTCTTCGACCTCACGGGGAGCGCGGAGGTCCCGGGCGAGCTCGGCGCGGTCGCGATCGTCCGCGGGCGGTTCCTCGGCGACTCGCGCATCGGCTCGATCCGCGGGAAGCGGGTGGAGCTCGCCGGCCCGTCGACGGCGCTCGTTCCGACCGTCTGGCGGGCCGTCTTCGGCGGCGGAGCGAGCGTTCGCGTCGACCGGATCGAGGCCGACCGGGTCGAGCTCTCCGCGGTCGACGTCGGGTTCGTCCGGGCCCGCGAGGTGGTCCTCGGCCCGGCCGCGCACGTCACCGAGGTCGAGGGGACGATCGTCCGGCGGGACCGGACGAGCCGGGTCGGCCCGGAGTCCCGCAGCCCGCGACCCCACGGCCTCTCGCGGTAGTCCGCGGTCCGGGACGCTTATCTCCCGGCGCCCCGTCGAGCGCGCCGTGCCGAGCGACGAGGAGGCGACCGGCGCTCCCCCGCCGTCCGAGCTGCAGCAGCGGGTCCTGCGGTACTGGCAGGAGGCCGGCGTGCCGGCGCGGGCGTACGGCGGCGCTCCGGACGGTCCCGTCTTCCGGTTCACCGAGGGACCTCCCGGAGTGAACGGACCCCCGCACCTCGGCCATGTCGAGCCGCGGACGCTCAAGGACGTCATCCTCCGGTACCGCCGGATGCGCGGGGACCGGATCGTCAGCGACATGGGCGGCTGGGACTGCCACGGCCTCCCGGTCGAGCTCGCGATCGAGAAGCGCCACGGTCTCAAGTCCCACCGCGACATCGAGGCGTTCGGCGTCGAGCAGTTCTGCGCCGAGTGCCGGACGGCGGCGCTCGAGTACGCCGACGCCTGGGCCGAGATGAGCCGGCGCCAGGGGTTCTGGCTCGACTACGCCCACCCGTACCGGACGATGGACCCGCCGTACATCGAGAGCGTCTGGTGGGCGCTGAAGACCCTCTTCGACCGGGGACTGCTCGAGAAGGGCCACTACGTCCTCCCGTACTGCCCCCGGTGCGAGACGACGCTCTCCTCGCACGAGGTCGCCCAGGGATACCGCGAGGCGACCGACCCGTCCGTGACGGTCCGATTCCCCCTCGAGGGGACGGGGCGCGACCTTCTCGTCTGGACGACCACGCCGTGGACGCTCCCCGCCAACCTCCTCGTCGTCGCCCACCCCGAGCTCGAGTACTCCGCGGTCCGGACGGGCGAAGGGCGCGACGTCGTCCTCGCCTCCCAGGCGATCCCGCGGTACTTCCCGCACGGCGCCGAGGTCGTCGAGCGGTTCCCCGGTCGCGCCCTCGCCGGGGCGCGATACCGGCCGCCGTTCGACGCCGCCGGACCGGGCGAGCGCCGCTACCGGGTCGTGCCGGACGAGTTCGTCACCGCGACCGAGGGGACCGGGCTCGTCCACTCCGCCCCGAGCTTCGGACCCGACGACTACCGGATCGGCGCGCGCGAGGGCGTCGGCGTCTTCGACCCGCTCGACAACCGCGGCGTCTTCGGGGAGGCCGTCCCGCTCGTGCGCGGACGGTCGTTCAAAGCCGCCGACCCGATCCTCACCCACGACCTCGCCGAGCGCGGGCTCCTCTTCCGCTCCGAGACGCTCCGCCACACCTACCCGTTCTGCTGGCGGTGCGACCACGCGCTCCTCTACCGGGCCATCGACTCCTGGTTCGTCCGCACGAGCCGGTCGACCGGCGAGCTCGTCCGCTACAACCGGGAGACGACCTGGATCCCCCCGTACCTCCGCGACGGGCGGTTCGGCAACTTCCTCACGGAGGCGAAGGACTGGGCACTCTCCCGGAGCCGGTACTGGGGGACCCCGCTCCCCGTCTGGGTCTGCCCCGCGGGCCACGCGACGTGCGTCGGGAGCTTCGCCGAGCTCGCGGAGCGGCTCGGCGCGCCGCTCCCGGACGGGTTCGACCCGCACCGGGTGACGGTCGACCGGATGGTCCTCCGCTGCGCGACGTGCGGCGCCGAGAGCCGGCGCGAGCCGTACACGATCGACGTCTGGTTCGATAGCGGCGCCGCTCCGTTCGCCCAGTTCCACTACCCGTTCGAGGACGGCCCGTTCGACCCGAAGGCGCCGCTCGACTTCGTCTCGGAGGCGATCGACCAGACCCGAGGCTGGTACTACACGCTCCTCGTCATCGCGACCCTCGTGTTCGACCGGCCCGCGTTCCGGACGAACCTCACCTGCGAGTTCCTGCTCGAGGAGACCGGCCGCAAGATGTCGAAGTCGAAAGGGAAGGTCCTCGAGCCGCTCGAGCTCCTCGACCGGTACGGCGGCGACGCGATCCGCTGGCTGTTCCTCTCGCAGGACTTCACGGCCCCGATCCGCGTCGGCGAGACGACGCTCGAAAAGGCGGGGCACCGCACGCTCGGCGCCCTCCGGAACGTCGTCGCCTTCCACCTCGAGAACGCGCACGCCGACCGCCTCCCGCCCGCCCGAGCGCCGCCGACCGGTCCGTCGCTCCTCGACCGGTGGCTGCTCTCCCGCCTCGACGGGCTGCGGGCGACCGTCACCGCGTCGCTCGACGGCTTCGACCCGCGCCCGGCGGCGACGGCCGTCCGGGAGTTCGTCGACGACCTCTCGACCTGGTATTTGCGGCGCTCCCGGCCGCGGTTCTGGGCCGCGGCCGACCGGCCCGAGCGCCGGACGGCGCACGCGACGCTCTCCTACGCGCTCCTCGAACTCGCCCGCCTCGTCGCCCCGCTCGTCCCGTTCACGGCCGAGTGGATGCACCAGGAGGTCGGCGAGACCGGCTGGAGCGAGGCGGGAAGCTCGGTCCACTTCGCGGGTTGGCCGGCCGACGCGTCGCGGCACGACCCGGGACTCGAGGCCGGTATGCGCGAGCTCCGGGAGCTCGTCGAGGTCGGGCGGGAGCTGCGGCAGCGCGCCGGGGTGAAGGCGCGGATCCCGCTCGCCGAGCTCGTGCTGTTCGGCCCGGCGACGCCCGACCTCGCCCGGCTCGGCGAGGAGGGCACCGCGCTGCTCGCGGAGGAGCTCAACGTGAAGCACGTCGCGCGCGCCGCCGGCGCGGACGCCCCGAACTACCCCGACACGGCCTGGGTGCTCCGATGGGACGGCGAGCGGCCCGTCGCGGCCCTCGCCCGCCGTCCCTCGCCGGAACTCCTCGAGGAGGGGCTCGCCCGGGAGGTCGCCCGCCGCCTGCAGCAGGCCCGCAAGGAGCTGAAGCTCCACTACCTCGAGCCGGTCCGGCTCACGGTCGCCGCCCCGGCGCCGCTCGCCCGGGCGCTCCGGGCCCGGAAGGACGGGCTCGCGAGCGACCTCCTCGCGGAGCCGCTCGAGATCGTCGAGGGTCCCCTCGACCCCGGACCGGACGTCCGGTCCTGGGAGCTCGACGGCGTCGCGTTCTCCGCGCGGATCGTCCGCGCGGGGTCCTCGGACGCCCGCGCCTAAGCGCGCTCCGCCGGCGCGAGCGGTTCGCGCTCGACCGGCCCGGCCGGGCTCCGCTCCGCGAAGACCTCCGCGGAGAACCGGCGGACCGTCACGCGGGGGTCCCGCCAGGCGCCGGGCGGGAGGCCGGCCTTCTCGCACGTGCCGTCGAGGAGCTCCTCGGCGTCCCAGCCCTGCTCGGGCGCCACTTGGGGCAGGAGAAGGCCGCTCGTACCGAATCCCTCGACGATCAGCCCGTCCCGCCCCACCCGGACCTCTCGGACGCGGTCCTCGGCTCGCGCGGCGGAGATCGCTTCGGGGACGGTGAGGACCGAGACCTCGAGCGTGAGCCGGGGGAGCTCGGCGGCGCGCACGGCCGGGAACCGCGGGTCCTCG
>JASHVA010000090.1 GCA_030039715.1 Thermoplasmata archaeon
GTCACGAGGCGGACGCCGAAGGCGGTCGCCCCGACGTTCTCGTAGGCCGGGTGGAACTTTCGCGTCTGGGCCGTCGTGTAGGCCGGCCCGGCGATGTCGAGGTGCGCCCACGGGGTGCCGCCGACGAAGTTCTCGAGGAACGCCCCGGCGGTGAGCATCCCCGCGACCATGATCTCGGTCGAGTTCCGCACGTCCCCGACCTCGCTCTTCACGAGGGCGCGATGGAAGTCGGTGAGCGGCATCCGCCAGATCGGCTCGCCCGTCGCCGCCGAGGCCGCGAGGAGTCCGTTCGCGAGCTTGTCGTCCGTCGACATGAGGCCCGCGGTGTCGTCGCCGAGCGCGACGACCTCGGCGCCGGTGAGGGTCGCGAGGTCGATGAGCTCGTCCGGCCGGTACTTGTCGACCGCGTAGGCGAGGGCGTCGGCGAGGACGACCCGGCCCTCCGCGTCGGTGTTCAGGATCTCGATCGTCTTCCCGTTGTACGTGCGGACGACGTCGCCCGGGCGGTAGGAGGTGCCGCTCGGCACGTTCTCGGCGCAGCCGAGGACGCCGATGACCCGCGGGGGGACCTTGAGCAGCGCCGCGGCGCGCAGGATGCCGAGCACGGCGACGGCGCCCGACTTGTCGAACTTCATGTTCGCCATCGCGGGCGCCGGCTTGATGGAGATCCCGCCGGAGTCGAAGGTGATCCCCTTCCCGACGACCGCGACCGTCTTCCCGCGCCGCGCGCCGCCCGGGTACTCGAGCACGATCAGGCGCGGCGGGTGCGAGTTCGAGCCGCCGCCCACGGCGAGGATCCCGCCGCAGTTCATCTCCGCGAGCTGCTTCTCGTCGAAGACGGTCACCTTGAGGCCGAGCTCCTTCCCGAGCGCCCGCGCCTCCTCGGCGAGGCGGGCGGGGGAGGCCGTATCGGCCGGCAGATTCGCGATGTCGCGCGTCCAGAGGACCGTCTCGGCGATCGTCCGCTCTTCGTCGAGCGCCTTCTGCAGGGTGGTCTCGTCGCGCTGGAACTCCTCGCCGAGGGCGATCGTCGTCTCCTCGACGGTCCCGTCGGCCGTCGACCGGTACCGCAGGAACTCGTACCCGCCGAGGTAGCTTCCGTCCACGATCGCGCGCGCCGCGCCCTCGCTCGTCACGGGCTCCTGGGCGAACGCGGCGAGACGGAAGGCGACCGTGCGGGCCCCCCGACCTTTGAGGGCACGGACCGCCTCCGCGGCCGCCCGGCGCACGCTCTCGGCGGAGAACTTCTCGCGCGCCCCGAGCCCGACGACGACGACGCGCCCCCGGCCGTCGGGGCGGTGGATGACGGTGAGCTCCTTCGCTTTGCCGCGGACCTCGCGGCGGTCCCAGGCGGCCTTCAGCAGACCTTTCGTCGCCGCGTCCTCTTTCGAGAGGCCCCGAGGGAACGTCGTCTCCTTGTCGCCGCGCTCGAAGAGAGCCGTGACGAGGGCGTCGGAGGCGACCGCCGTCGCTTCGCGACGGTCCAGCAGTGCCTTCATGGGAGGCCCGAGAGCCTCAGAACGACGGTCGGATCTTCTGCCGGTCGATCCGGATCCCCGCGGGCGTGATCGCGAGCAGGTTCTTGGCGATGCCCGCGACATCTCCCCCGGTGTCCTTGGCGACGTTCTTGAGATCGACGCTCATCCGCTTGACCGCGATCGGGTCGTTCGCGATCGACGTGTAGTCCAGGAGCACGATGTCGCCCTGGTAGGCGAGCTTCGAGATCTGGTGCAGGTCCTCGAACCGCAGGATCTCGGCCGTCCGCACGGTGCCTCGCGCCCCGGCGAGCGCGCCGACCTCGTCCTCGAACTGCATCGAGCCGAGGTCGAGAAACGTGCCTTCTTCCAAAGTGTCGGACCCGTGATGGCGCCGGAGGATTCCACTCTTCGACATGCGGCGAGACCTTCTGTCGAGGCGAAAGAGCCCGGGTCGCTTCTTAAGTCTATTGTTCTACGCGGCCGTCCGGCCCGCCGATCGTCGCCGCGGACCTCGGAAAACGGAGGCAGAGCGTCACCCGGTAGACGTCCTGTCCGTCCTTCCGGCCGAAGAGCGTCGCCGACTCCTTCACCGAGGCTCCGAACTTCGTCTTCGCGACCTTCGCGACGGCGCGGGCGGCGAGCGTCTGGGTGAAGAAGACGTCGTACCCCTCGGGCAGTTCCTCCTGCCACGAGACCGACTTCCGCCACTCCGCCCGGCTCTCGGCGAGCAGCTCCCGCCAGGCCGTCTCGAGGCGGGCGTGCAGGGGCCGGGATTTCTCCGCCGGTTTCTCCTGGTCCCCCCGCAGCTGGAGCACGGCCGTGTAGTACCGACCGCTCTTGCGGCTGCACTCCGGGCAGGCGCGATGCTCCGTCCGCACGGACAGGCGCACCGGCACGGTCCGCGGCACCCCGCGGAACACGACGTCCACCGAGCCCGAGAGTTCGCGCACGGTGCCCGACGCCGACGTCTCTTCCCAGCGGACGCGCCGGACCCCGGCCTCGGGATGCACGCGGAGGAACGGCGCGAGGTCCTCGGCGGTCAGTAGGGGGCTCGACCCCTCCCGCTCCCAGACCCCCCCGACCTGGCGGGCCCCGCAGCTCGGGCAGACGACCACCACGGCCCGCTCGGGCGCGGTCACGAGCGTCGTGCGGTCGGCCGCGCACTCGGCGCAGAGGCCGTCCGTGAGCTCCCGGCCGGTCCGGCCGCAGACGACGCAGAACTCCCCGTCCATCGGCGACCTCCCGCTCAGTCGTGCATCGCGAAGATCTCGGCGTGCGGGACCCCGCCCAGGTGCCCGGTCCCGTCCGGACCGACGAACCCTCCTTCCCGGGCGAGCCGGAGGACGCGCTCGCCGAGCAGGTTCGCGATCGTCGCCCGCTCGAGCGCCCAGAGGAGCTCCTCCTTCGAGACGACCCGCTCCCCGTAGAACTGCTGCGAGACACGGACCGTACGGCCGGCCGTGCCGACCGGGAGGTCTCGACCGAGGAGTTCGGCGTCGCACGCGGCGACGACGAACTCGGCCCGGACGCGGTGGACCCGCATCACCACTCCCGACGATTCTGCCATGGACCCCCTCTCAGAGCCCGGCGCAAGGATAAATCGGGTGGGGGGCCGACCCGTCAGAAGCGCACGAGCTGGAGGCGGTTCGGCCGCGTCTCGATGATCTCGCCCTGGTTCCGGAGCGTGTGGAGGAGCGCTTCGGCCCGGTTCGCCGGCACCCCGGCCTGCTCGGCCGCGGCCACGTACTCGTCGACCGTGAACGTGCCGTCCGAGCGCTCCTGGAGGTCGCGCATGACGCGCATCACGATGTCGAGCCGCTCCCGCTGGCTGTGGCTGACGCCGGACTGGACGAGGTCGACGTCGAGCTTCCCGCCCTCCGTCGTCGCGACGCGCTTGAGGAAGTTCTGCATGATCTGGATCGCCCGCTGGGCGTCCTCGACCCCGACTTCGGGCGAGAGCCGCGCCTTCGCGGCGGCCTCGCTCATCCGGACGAGCGCTTCGAGCTGCCGGGCCGTGATCGGCACCGGCGAGTTCGGCTCCTCGCCCTGGGAGCGGACCTTCACGTAGAAGTCCTCGAGCGCGGAGAGCGCGGCGTCCGAGAGCACCGGGTGGACCGTGCGCTTCGCGTAGGCGATGTACTTCTTGAGGAGGTCCGGCGGGAACGGCGCCCCCGCGGGGCTCAGCTCGTCGTCGGGCGAGACCCCGCGCGCCTCGCCTTCCCGGTG
>JASHVA010000091.1 GCA_030039715.1 Thermoplasmata archaeon
CGGAGGGCCGCCCCCGAAGGGGCGGTCGCGAGCACGATCCGGTCGAAGAGGAACGAAAGGTACCGCACTTCGGGCTCCGCGGCGTCGAGCTCGGATAGGTCCCGGGTCGCCCGCGGGTCGTCCGCCGCCGCCAGGATGCGGGAGCGACCGATCGATCGGGCTCGCTCGTAGGCGGGGTCCTCGAGGAGGGATCGAACGGAGGGGGCCTCGGCGCCGAGGAGGCCCTCCGCCCCGGGAAGGAACGGATAGCTCGCGAGGAGCGTGAGCTCTTCCCGCTGGAACGCCCCCGCGCGCGCCGCCATCGATCTCCGTCCCCTCGGAAGGGTGGCCGCGTCGTGCCGCCCCGCCCACCGACGGCCGTGGAGGCCGGCGCGGGATAAAGGGCTCGTCGGGGGCGCTCTGGCCCTCCGGTAAGGAAGATAACACGTGCCGTCGCTAGGCGCCGGGGGAATCCCGTGCGCTCTCGATGGACGCCCTGGCTACCGGTGGTCCTCGCCGTGGTGGTCCTCCTCGGTGGGACGGGCGTCGTCCCGTCGGCTTCGGCCGCGTCGGCGGCGACGCCCGGACCGTCGGCCGCAGCGACCGACCCCGTCGCGGTCGCTCCGACGAACCCGACGCCCGCCGCGGCGACCGCCGACCGCGCCGTCGAGGTGGCGCCCGGCTATCGTGCGGCGCCGGGCGTGACCGACCTCGGACCTACTCCTTCCTCAGAGATCCTCAACGTGGCGGTCGGACTGCCGTCGGCGGACCCCGCCGGGCTCGATGCGTTCGTCTCTTCGGCGTCGGTCCCCGGCAGCCTCGATTACCGCTCCTTCTTGACCGCCGCGACCGCCGACGCTCGGTACGGGGCCTCCGCGTCGGCCGTCGCCTCGGCCCGCTCGTACTTCGACCGGTTCGGCCTGGCCACCTACGTGCCGGCGGGCGGGCTGCTGATCGAGGTGACCGGTCCGGCCGGCGAGCTCGGGCCGGCGTTCGGAACTAGCTTTGACACGTATGCGCTCGCCTCCGGGGCGACCTTCGTGAGCCATCCCACGCCCGCCAGCCTTCCCGGCTCGTTGGGGACCGACGGCGTCTTCGGTCTCGGCAACGAGACCGGGTTCCTCCCCGAAGTCGCCCCCGCGGCCGGCGCCTCGGTCGCCCCGACCGCGAGCTGCTCGGGGCCGTCGGGCGGCCTCTCCCCGTGCGCGATCGCGGACGCCTACGACATCGCCCCGCTGGAAGAGAACGGGACGAACGGCACGGGGGAACGCCTCGCCGTGGTCGACGCCTACGCCGCCAGCGAGGGTCAGGACCAGCTGACGAGCGACCTCACGTCGTTCGCGGCGGACACGTCGCTGGCGTACGGCACGGTCGACTTTCTGTACCCGGTACCGACCACCGCCGACCTGAACCAATCGGGGACGAACTCGGGCTGGGCGCTCGAGGACGCGCTCGACCTCGAGTGGGCGCGCGCCTCGGCCCCCGGGGCGACCATCGAGATGACCTTCTCGCCGAACTCGGGCGTCGGGCTCTACGAGGCGATCGACTGGCTGGTCGCCGAGGACGACGCGAACGTCGTTTCGATGAGCTGGGGGGAGCCGGACACCGGGATCTTCAACGCCTACGACACGCCGTGCACGGCCGCCTGCAACGCGACGAGCGACGGCTCCTACGCGATCCTCGGGCCGGTGCTCGAGCTCGGCGCGGCCGAGGGGATCAGCTTCTTCGCCGCCACGGGCGACTGCGGCGCGGCGGACGGGACGAGCGGGGACGCGACCAACTTCCCGGCGTCGGACCCGTACGTCACGGCCGTCGGCGGCACGGTGCTCACGGTCGGAACGGGCGACGTCTGGGCGGCCGAGTCCGGCTGGTCCGGCAACTCCACCGGCGGCACTTCCCCCGGTTGCGTGAACCAGGGCGGCTCGGGCGGAGGGTTCTCTCCGCTCCCCGAGCCGTGGTACCAGGACGGCATCCCCGACCCGTCCGGGCACCGGGGCGTTCCGGACGTCTCGATGGACGCGGACACGCCGGTCGGCATCGTGATGGACGGCGCCGATGAGGGCGTGATCGGCACGAGCGTCGGCACGCCGATCTGGGCCGGCCTCGGGGCGATCGCCGACCAGTACGCGGGCACGGGCCTCGGCCTCCTCAATCCGGGTCTCTACTCGATCCTGCGCGGCGCCAACTACACCGACGACTTCCACGACATAACCTCAGGCAACAACGGCTACTCCGCCGCGCCGGGCTGGGACCCGGTGACGGGGATTGGCACGCCGATCGCCGACTCGCTCATTCCCGCGCTCGTCCGCGGCGGCGGGCTTGCCGGCGGGGGGCTCTCGACCGCCGTCTTCGCGACGCCCCGCTCGGGGGACGCGCCGCTCGTCGTATCGACGGCGATGGATGCGTCCGGCGGGAGCGGTCGGTACCCGCTCGAGGGGATCTCGTTCGGCGACGGGACGTCGCAGCTCTACACGGGAGGGATCGTGAACCACACGTACGACGCGGAGGGTTCGTTCCTCGTCCAGTCGTTCGTCGCCGACAGCTCGGGCAACACGTCGGTCTCGTTGCCCGTGCTCGTGGAGGTCGAGGGGACCGTCCTCACGGTCAACCTCACCGCGTCGGACACCGCGCCGGCGGTCGGCGAGAACGTGACGTTCTCGGCGACCGTGACCGGGGGGACGGCGCCGTACGCGTTCGCCTTCTACTTCGGCGACGGCTCCGACGCGACCGGGTCCTCGGGCGCGGTCGTGCACGCCTTCGGCGTCTCGGGGAGCTTCTGCGCCGAGGTCGCGGTCGAGGACTCCGCCGTCGTCCCCGACTCCGGGATCAGCGCCCGGCTCCCGATCGCGGTCGGCGGCGCGAGCGCCCCCAGTTGCGCGAGCGGCACGACGCCGCTCGTCGTGACGCCGAACGCGACGGGCCGGGTGCTCGACGCGCCGGCCGACTACGGCGACTCGCTCTTCACGGTCTCGGGCGGCATCGGCGCGTTCGCCGACCTTCCCCCGTCGATCGCGATCGTCTCGAACGACTCGTACACCCAGGCGTGCGGCTGCACGATCTTCCGCCAACCGGGGAACTACACCGCGACCGAGTGGGCGAACGACTCGGTCGACGGCTCGGCCGAGGCGACGGAGAACGTCACCGTGGCCGCGCCGCTCGAGGCCACCTTCGCCGCGTCCACGCTCTACGGATTCGCCCCGCTCAAGGTCTACTTCTTCTCCTCCGTGAAGGGGGGCGTGGACGCGAACGCGAACCAGACGCGCTGGACGTTCGGGAACGGCGAGTCGGCCGTCGGCCACTCGGTCAGCACCACGTACGAGGCGCCCGGCGAGTACCTCGCGCTCGGGCAGATCTCCGACCTCGGCGAGGGGAACGGCAGCGAGCTCTTCCTGGTCGACGTCGCGCCGGACACCGGGGCGCTCCCGATCGGGCTCACGGCGACGATCAGCCCCGCCGTCAACGTGACGTCGGGCGCGGGGGTCCGATTCACGGCGACCGCCGAGGGGCCGACGAGCGACATCGCCGAGTCGGTGATCTACTGGAACCTCGGTTTCGGCCGCTCCGCGTTCGGGAGCCCCGTCAGCGAGACGTACGAGGCGCCCGCCGCCCCGATCTCGAACAACACCCTCCTCGGCGAGGTGACGCTCGAGACGCCCTACCTCCAACCGATCTACACGGCGGGATTCCACCTCGCGCCGTTCTTCCAGGTCGAGTCGAGCGGCTTCGTCCCCCGGGTCGATGCGCTCTCCGCGACCACGAACGTCACCCCGGTGGTGAACCTCGTCCCGTTCGACATCTTCGGCAACGCGACCGCCGGCGGTCCGCGCCCGTGGGGCGTCACCTGGAACTTCGGGGACGGCACCACGGAGGACGGACCGGTCGCGCAGCACACGCTCTACGCGTCGCAGGGCTACACGGTGGCGACCCACGTGACGAACGCCTGGGGCGACTCGGCGACGCTCCTGACCGGGATCACGGCGAACGGCCCGCTCGGCGTCGCGGGCAGTGCGGTGCCGGGGGGTGGTCCGAAGCCGCTCAGCGTGACGATCGCGACCGCCGCCTACGGGGGGAAGGGGCCACCGTACCACTACGCCTGGACGTTCTCGAACGGCACTCGCGCCACGACCGCGACCGTCCACCTGTACTTCCCCGAGATCGGCACCTACGTCCTCCGCCTCAACGTCACCGACCGCGCCGGCAACTTCGCCCTCAAGAACTTCACGATCGTGGTCGGCTACCCGCTCCCGAACGCTCCGCTCGAGATCGCCCTCGGCAGCGCCGGCCTCGGAGCGCTCGTCGCGGTCGTGAGCCGACTCCGCCGCCCGCGGAAGCCGCGACCGGGCGCCGACCCGTGGCTCGACCACCCACGGACCGCGTCCGACGGGACCCCGGTCTGGTGAGCGGCGAGCGGGCTCCGGCTAGAGGAGCCGGGGCACGATGAACTGCCAGAGGAGCAGGACCAGGACGAGGAGCGAGGAGACCGTCACGGCCCGGGTCCCGAACTGGTCGAGCTGCGCCGAGTCCCAGCCCCGACGCCAGCGGGCGGCGATCGACGCCATGAAGTCTCGGAAGAGGAGGCCCCCGTCGAGGGGGACGAGTGGGAGCGCGTTCGAGAGGCCGAGGAGGAAGTTCATCCACGCGAGCCAGTAGAGGAGGTTCGCGCCGATCCAGAAGAGCTGCGGGTTCGCTCCCGCGAACGGGCCGGTGAGGTGGAAGAAGGAGATCGTCGAGCCGCCGACCGGCTCCAAGCTCGCGAGCGGCAGGACGAGCCAGTAGACGCTCCCCTCCAGCGGGCCGGCCGAGCTCCCGAGCGGCCAGACGAGCGTCGACTTGAGCTCGGCCGGCGTGAGGAACGCCACCGCGACGCCGAGGAACCCCCGACCCGGCACCGTCGGACTCGGCGCGAGCGTGACGCGCGTCGTGACGAGGCTCTGGTTCGCCGCCGAGTAGTAGACGATCGGGATCACCTCGCCGGCGTGCGTGTCGGCGAGGGACGACTCGAAGAGCGTCGAGTTCGTGGTGGCGGTCCCATTGATGGAGACGAGGATGTCGCCCGGGGCGAGGCTCGCGTTCGCCGCGGGCGTGTTCGATTCGACGACCGCGATCCCGACGCCGTTCGCGTTCGGCGCGACGGACGAGGAGACGACGAGCGAGAGCGCGGCGAAGAACAGCAACGTCAGGGCGAAGTTCGCGAGCACCCCGGCCGCCGCGACGCGGTCGCGCTTCCGCCGCGTCGCGGCGAGCATCTCGGCGTCGTCCTGCTCGACGAACGCCCCGACCGGGACGACGCACCAGAGCACCCCGAGCGTCTTCACCCCGATCCCCTGGGAGCGGGCGACGACCCCGTGGGCGAGCTCGTGGAGCACGACGCCGACGACGAGCGCGACGATACCGTAGCCGACGGGGATGATCGGATTGATCCCCGGCAGGCCGAGCGCCTCCGTCGGCGACGGCGCCGTCGCCGGGGTGAGGCGGAGGGAGATCACGGCGTCGATGACGAGCAGCACCAGGATCGCGCCCATCGCGACCACCGCGAGCGCGATCCCGAGGTCGGCGGCGGCGGTCCAGAACCGGCGGAAGCGGGCCCAGCGCTCGAGCGCGGCCCGCCCGCGGGTCGTCTTGATCATCAGCGCGGGTCCGAGCAGCGAGAGCGACTTGTCCGGGCCGATCCAGCCGGCCCGGTAGCAGAGGTAGACCCCGACCCCGTACAGCACGATGACGAGGAACGCGATCTCGTAGCCGAGGTACGGGTCGGAAGCCATCCTGCGCGAGATACGCCGGGCCCGCCTTATGACGTCTCGCGGGGCTTCAGCCCTTGACGACCCCGAGCGGGACCAGGCGGGCGACGCGGCGCGTGAGGCCGGCCCCCTCCGCGACGCGAACGACGTCCTCGATGTTCTTGTAGGCGCCGGGCGCCTCCTCCGTGACCCCCTCCCGCGAGGTCGACCGGACGACGATGCCCCGCCCCGCGAGGCTCCGAGTCACCTCGTCGTACCGGAACTCCCGGTTCGCGGCGTGGCGGGAGAGCCGCCGGCCCGCCCCGTGGCAGGAGGAGCCGAAGGCGCGCTCCATCGAGGTCGGGAGGCCGGCGAGGACGTAGCTCGCCGTCCCCATGTCGCCCGGGATCAGCACCGGCTGGCCGAAGCGCCGGTACGGTGCCGGCACCTCCTCCCGCCCCGCGGGGAAGGCGCGCGTCGCCCCCTTCCGGTGGACCAGGAGGGGGCGCTGTCCGCCGTCGACCGCGTGCGTCTCCACCTTCGCCATGTTGTGCGAGATGTCGTAGACGACGGAGAGGTCGAGCTCCTCCCACGGCCGGGCGAAGACGGTGGCGAACGCGCGACGTACCCCGTCCGTGATCGCCTGCCGGTTCGCCCACGCGAAGTTGGCGGCCGCGGCCATCGCCGCGAGGTACCGCTGGGCGCGCTCGGAAGGGATCGGCGCGCAGGAGAGCTGGCGATCGACGAGCGTGACCCCGTCGGAGGCGAGCGCCCGGTCCATCTCCTGGATGTAGTCGGTCGCGACCTGGTGCCCGAGGCCGCGCGAGCCGGTGTGGAGCATCACGACGACCTGACCCGGCGCGAGGCCGAGCGCCGGGGCGAACTCGGGGTCGAACACCTCGTCGACCGCCTGCACCTCGAGGAAGTGGTTCCCCGAGCCGAGCGTGCCGAGCTGCTTCAGGCCGCGCTTCTTCGCGCTCTCGCTCACGGCGGCCGGGTCGGCGGGAGCGAGCCGGCCCTCCTCTTCCTGGAACTCGAGGTCGGAGGCACGTCCCAGCCCCTCCGCGACCGCCCAGCGGGCACCCCCGGCGAGCGCTTCGTCCACGCGGGCCGGCGTGAGCGGGTGACCGCCCCGCGAACCGACCCCCGAGGGCACCTCGCGGAAGAGCCGCTCGACGAGCGCGGCGAGGCGCGGGCGGACCTCCTCCACGCGAAGGGAGGAGCGGAGGAGCCGAACCCCGCAGTTGATGTCGTAGCCGATCCCGCCCGGCGAGACCACGCCCTCCGCGAGGTCGAAGGCGGCGACCCCACCGACCGGGAAGCCGTAGCCGAAGTGGATGTCGGGCATCGCGAGCGCGTGGACCTGGACGCCGGGGAGCGTCGCGACGTTCGCGAGCTGCGCGAGGGACGGGTCCCCCGTCACGCCCGCGAGCAGCGCGGCGTTGGAGAAGAGCCGCCCGGGGACGCGCATGCCGGGGACCTCCTCGGGCGGGATGTCGAAGGTGAACTCATCCCGCTGGACGAGCGCGGGGGCGTTCGGCATGGCGGGGCGCCATCCGCGACCCCTATTATAGCCGCTCGGCGGCGGGAGGGCGGGAAAGCAAGATACGCCCCGGCCGCCTCGTTCGTACCGCCCGAGGAGAACGATGCAGCTGCGCACGCTCCTCACTCTCGTCAACTTCGCGACGATCGCGGTCGCGATCCTCGTCCTGATCGCCTACCCCGGATTGGCCCCAGATGCGTTCTACATCCTCCTCGGCTGGATGCTGATCAGCCTCGCGTTGATCTACTCGCCCTGGGCCGCCCGGCCGATCGGCGGAGCGCCGCCCCCGACCGGCGGAGGAGGGTCCGGCGCCCCGCTGAGCTCCGGCCCGCACGCGAGCTCGCTCGGCTTCTGCATGTACTGCGCCGCGCCGATCGAGCCGGGCACGGCGCGCTGCCCGTCCTGCGGGCGGGTCCTGCCGACGTTCGCCTGAGCCACCGCTCAGGTCGGAAGCTCTTCGGCCGCCACGTAGAGCATCGGCTCTCGCGCTCGGGCGTTCCCGCCCGGGGCGACGGCGAGACCCCGGACGACGCCGTCGACCGGGCTCGTGAGCTCGTTGCGCATCTTCATGGCCTCGAGCACGAGGAGGACGTCACCCTTCCGGACGCGGTCGCCCTCCTTCACGCGGAGCTCGATCACCTTCCCCGGCATCGGCGGGACGATCGGGGTGCCGGCGCGCGGAGCGGGCTTCGCCGCCGGCTCGGTCGGCCCGGGGCCCGCGCGCCGCGGTGCGGCC
>JASHVA010000092.1 GCA_030039715.1 Thermoplasmata archaeon
TCCCGCGCCCCTTCCTCGTCCTCGCGACGGAGAACCCGCTCGAGCTCGAGGGGACCTACCCCTTGCCCGAGGCGCAGGTGGACCGGTTCCTGATGCGCCTTCGGGTCGGCTACCCGACGCCCGAGGAGGAGCGCGAGATCCTCGAACGGCGTCGGGCGCGCCGCCAGGAGGCCGCGATCGTCGGCGCGGTGACCACCCTCGCGCAGTTCCAGGACCTCCAGGCCGCGGTGGAGGACGTCGAGCTCGAGCCGTCGGTGGCGGGGTACGTCGTCGACCTCGTGCGGGCCACGCGGGCGGACCCCCGGGCCGAGATCGGGTCGTCCCCGCGCGGGGCGCTCGCGATCCAGAAGGTCGCACGGGCCCGAGCGCTCCTGGACGGCCGAAACTTCGTCCTCCCGGACGACGTGAAGGCGCTCGCGATTCCCGCGCTCGCCCACCGGGTGATCGTGAAGCCGGAGCCCTGGATCCGCGGGGTGCGGGGCGAGGAGATCGTGCGGGCCGCTCTTGAGCGAACGGCTGTTCCGAAGGTCAATACCTGATGGGCGGGGCGGGATGTGACGGGTCGCGTCGCGAGTACGAAGTGCCCTGAGTCGAGGGGCGTCCCCGATGCCCCACATTCTGTCGCGCGACCGTTCGAATAGAGGAGCCGCATGGCGAAGTCGCTCTCTCGAGCGTCCGCTGCCCTTGGTGCGGTCCTGGGCGCTACCCTCGTGGTGGGGGTTGGTTTGGTTGGTAGCCCCTCTATCGGCTTCCTCAGTCACGTCATCTGTGATCGGACTCCAGCGCTGGGCAACATTACCGTATGGAATCCCGGCGCAGTGGTCGCCGCCCCGTACCTAGGCTCCGTCTCGGGCGCGGTGCTGGTCTGGACAAAGACGCCCAGCGCGACCGTGTGGGCACGGGTAGCGTACTCCCCCCAGGAGAGTGGGAACGTCACGGCCATTCTCGTTGGCTTTGAGAATTGGACGATTTTCGGCGAGCGCAACGCAACGTTGTCGGGACCCGGCCAGCAGCAGCCGTGTCGCGCGAACCTTGTTGGCTATCTGTCGCAGCGACCCTCGGGGGGTCTGCGTCACGGTGGGATCGCTTCCTGGAATCTCTACGGCGGGCTTGTGTCGGACACCGGCCTCGCGGATGGACTCAACGGTAGCCAGCTCTGCGAGCGGGTGCAAAACACCTCATACTCGGGCTGTGGAGTCGGCGCACAGTTCGACCTCAACTTTCAATCCCCCTCAGGCGAGCTCGACACTTGCGGCGAGTCGTCACCCGCGCAGCTCGACGTCTCGAGCATCGGCTGGCCGACCACGGCTCCCTTCTCGATCCGCGGCGGCGTGAGCGAAGTGCCGCTCAGCTTCGCAGGTGACAATGCTCCGGGTTTCTCCAACGGCACCGCCGCTTGGTACAACTACACGTTCCCGGCCAACGGGGGGATTTGGCAGTACCAGAATCTCGCGGAGACCTCCGCAACGGGAGCAGGCTTGGTATTCTCGTATGCGTCGTGCGCTTAGGTTCTCGATCAGCTCTCGCGACGCAGCCCGAGACGCTCGCTCCAAGAAGTTCCGTCCACGACGGCGGGGCGAGCGACGGCCGAGAGTTTCGGACGCAGTCGCGCGCATCTCCGCGCCCAAACTGTTTTCATCCGGTCGGGGGTCGGGCCCGCGATGCCCGACGGACCGGTCGTGGTGATCGCCGACCCGATCGACCGCGCCGCCCTCGACCGGCTCCGGGCGGGACCGTGCCGCGTGGTCGACGTCAGCGCGCAACCGTCGGACCTCCCGGGCGCGCTCGCGGACGCCGAGACGCTGATCGTCCGCAGCCGCACGAAGGTGACGCGCGAGCTCCTGCGATCCGCGCCGCGGCTGACGTTGATCGCCCGCGCAGGGGTCGGCGTCGACAACGTGGACCAGGCCGCCGCCGCCGAGCGGAAGATCCGCGTGGTCAACGCGCCGGCCGCGGCGACCGCGAGCGTCGCCGAGCTCTCCGTCGCGCTCTATCTCCTGCTCCTCCGCGGACTCCTTCCGGCCATCGAGTCGACGAAGGCGGGACGCTGGGAGCGGTCGAGCCACGGTCGGGAGCTCTCGGGGAAGACGGTCGGCTTCGTCGGGTACGGCCGCATCGCCCGCGAGGTGGCGCGCCGGCTCGAGCCGTTCGGGGCGGCCACGGTCGCCTACGACCCGTTCGTGACCGCCCCGGTCGACCGGACCGAGATCGTCTCGTGGGAGGCGCTCCTCGCCCGCGCGGATGTCGTCAGCGTCCATGCGGCGCTGACCGCCGAGAACCGGCACCTCCTCGACGCCCGGGCGTTCGACCGGATGAAGCCCGGCGCCTACCTCGTCAATGTCGCGCGCGGCCCCCTCGTAGACGAGGCCGCTCTCCTCGGCGCCCTGAGGTCCGGCCGTCTCGCCGGCGCCGCGCTCGACGTCTTCGAGGTGGAACCCCCCGTGAACCGAGAACTCTTGGCGCTGCCGAACGTGATCGCGACGCCCCACATCGGGGCGATGACCGCCGAGGGCCAGGGACGGGCCGGGGCCGAGATCGTCGACGAGGTGCTGCGAGCGGTGCGCGGCGAACCGTTGCGCTCGCTGGTCCCGCCGCCGGGGGCGCGCGCATGACGTTCGACCCCGAGACGACGACGTTCCTCATCGCCGGGCCCGTCCGCATCCACCCGCGCGTCCTGCGCGCGATGTCGATGCCGAGCCTGAACCACCGCGGCGACTACTTCCACGGGATCGTCGCCGAGATCCGCGAGCTCCTCCCCGTCCTGTTCGGCGCGACGGGCCACCAGGTCATCCTCTCGGGCAGCGGCACGGCCGGTCTCGAGGCGGTCTACGCCTCCCTCGTGCCGAAGGAGCAGCGCACGGTGGTCCTCGCGAACGGCAACTTCGGGGAGCGGACCGACCAGATCGTGCGCCGGTACTCCTCGCGCGTCACCACCGTCAGCGCGCCGTGGGGGAAGCCGTTCGACCCCGCGGCCGTCGCCGCCGCGCTCGAGGGAGGGGACGTCGGCGCCGTCTGCGTCGTCCACAACGAGACGAGCGTCGGCCTCGCGAACGACCTCGCGCCGATCGCCCCGCTCGTCCGGAAGTCCGGCGCGCTCTTCCTCGTGGACGGGATCAGCGCGGTCGCGGGGATCCCCGAGGACATCGCGGGTTGGGGGATCGACGCCGTCGTCGCAGGGAGCCAGAAGGGGCTCGCGGCCCCCGCCGGGCTCGCGCTCGTCCACCTCTCGGACCGGGCCGTCTCGGCGCTCCACCCGGGCACGTTCTACCTCGACCTCGCCGCGCACCTGAAATCGCTCGAGAAGAACGACACGCCGTGGACGCCCGCGGTCCCGCTCTTCCTCGCGCTCCGCGAGGCGCTCCTCCTCCTGAAGGAGGAGGGGCTCGCGCGCCGCCTCGAGCGCACCCATCGCCTCGCCGAGGCGAGCCGGGGCGCGGCCGACGCGCTCGGGCTCGCGCTCTTCCCGGACCGGGCCCACGCCTCCGACACGGTGACGGCGATCCGGAACCCGGACGGGATGGGCGACCCCGAGCTCCGGAAGGTCCTCGAGCGCGAGTACAACGTCCTCGTGCAGGGCGGCCAGGGCGCGCTGACGGGGAAGATCTTCCGGATCGGCCACATGGGCATCGCGGACTGGCCGGACCTCCTCGTCACGTTCGCCGCGCTCGAGCGGATCCTCGGGAAGGCGCACCGGCTCCCCGCGCCGGGCGCCGCGCTCCGCGCGATCGTGGAGCGGATGCCGTGAGCCCGCGCTAGATGTCCACGATCACGCGCGCCCGGCCCCGGGCGAGGTCGAGCTCGAGGCCGTGGAGCGTGACCGCCTTCACCTCGGTGCGGGCGGTGTGGCGGGCCGGGTCGAACCGCTCCCCCGTCACGCTCGCCACGATCGCGGTCGGCGGGTCGCCGAGTGGACGGGCCCGGATCTCCCGGGCGACGAACCGGTCGGTCTCGTAGAGCAGGAGGAGCTCGGTGAGGTACGCGACGACGAGCGCCGGGGCGTCGGTCCCCGAGGCGCTCACCGCCCGCTCCTCGAGCGGACGGACCCGGGCGCGGTCGGTGAGGAGGGCGGTGAGCCCGAGGCCGAGAGCCTCGAAGAGGGCCGGCGTCGTCGGGCCGGCCGCCCAGATCCCCACGTCCGCCGTCGTGGGGAACCGGCCCCACCGGCGCACCGTCGCGCGGCCGTTCGCTCGGGCGGTCGTGGCCGTCGGACGCGCTCGACGCGCTTAAGCGGAGCCACGAACCTTTCCCCGGCGCCCATGCGCGCGACGCTCGTCGTACCCACGCTCGACGAGGCCGAGTCGATCGGCCACGTCCTCTCGACGTTCCGCGCGGCCGCCGAGGAGGCGAACCGGACCCTGTTCGCGTCGGCCCCGATCGATTGGGAGATCCTCGTCGTCGACGGGCGGTCGACGGACGGCACGCCCGCGATCGCCGCCGCGCACGG
>JASHVA010000093.1 GCA_030039715.1 Thermoplasmata archaeon
TCGATGGTCGTCCCCGGCGTGATCCTCGTCTTCGTCGAGATCCTCGACCCCTCGCTCATCGGCGTCGCGCTCGTCGGCGCGGTGATCTTCTCGACGTTCACGATGGGCCAGCGGGTCCTCAACGAGGCCGCGTACCTCCGGATCGACCACAAGGCGAACGACCTCTACCTCGCCGGGCCGCTGACGCCGGAGGCGTACTTCCTCGGCATGTCGGTCGGCATCCTCGTCGTCTACGTCGCACCGACCGTCTTCCTCGGGATCCTCGCCGCCCTGGTGATCCCCCTCACGCTCTCGACGGGTCTCGAGCTCCTGGGGCTCGCCGCGGTCGTCTGGCTGTTCGCGGCGTCGACCGGCTACGTCTTCTCGACGTTCTTCCGGGACAACCGGGCGATCTGGGCGTACTCGAGCCTCTTCTTCAACATCTTCGGCGTCCTCGTTCCGGTCTTCTATCCCCTCGGCCTCTTCCCCGCGGCGCTGCGGCCGATCGTCCTCCTGATGCCGCCGAGCGCCGCGGCCGCGCTCGTGCAGTCCGCGATCGGCGCGGCGACCGTCTCCGGCGGGGAAGTCGCCCTCGCGCTCGGGGGCCTGGCGGTCGAGACCGTCGTCGTGTTCCTGTTCGCGATCTACTGGGCGCGCCGCACCGTGAGGGCCGAGTAGATGGCGACCGTCCAGGAGTCGTTCCCCACCGTCCCAACCGAGGGGCGGTCGCTGCCGGCGTTCGGGATCGTCGGCTGGCGGTGGATCTCGCGGAACCCCGCGGTCGCGATCACGCCGGTCCTGTTGCCGTTCATCTTCCTCTACTTCCTCTCGCTGATCTCGCCGCCGGACCTCCTGCCGCTCGAGATCGTCGGCGCGATGCTGTTCACGATGCAGAACATCGGCTCCTGGACGCTCGGCGACAGCGCCTTCTGGCGGATCGAGTGCTCGCTCCAGGACCTTTTCGTCGCGAGCCCGCTCTCGCGCGTGCGCTACCTCTTCGGCATCGCGTTCTCGAACCTGATCGCGATGCTCCCCGCGCTCGCGATCCTCACCGCGCTCCTCGCCTGGGTCGGCGGCGCGCGGGGCTACCCGCTGACCCCGCTCGGGGCCGTCGCCCTCTTCGCGGCGCTGTTCACGATGTGGGTGCTGTTCTCGTCGATCGGCATCGCGATCTCGAGCCGCATCCAGACGCAGCGGGAGATCTGGCCGGTCGGCAACCTGACGTTCACGATCCTCGGCATGCTCTCGCCGCTCTACTACCCGCTGAAGGCGCTCCCGCCGCTCTGGCAGGACGCCGCGCGGTTCCTGCCCACTACGTACGCGGCGCTCCTCGTGCAGGGCGCGCTCGGGATCACCCCGGCGAGCCCCACCCAGCTCCTCCTCTACGCCGGGCTCCTCGCCGTGTGCGCCCTCGCCGGACTCACGATCACGCTCCGCCTCTACCGCTGGGGCGAGGCGTGAACGGTGCGTTCGCGACCGCAAACGTTCAAACGGGGGACGACCATGGTACCTCCGGTGCGCTCACCGAAACCGGAACCGAACGCCTCGCGCCCCGGCCTTCGCGCCGGGAGACCGTTCGGCCGGGGGCGACCGCTTCCGATCCGTCCGTTCCTCCGGGAGGGCGGTAGGTAGATCCACCGATGGGCAACGACGAGTTCGACGAGATCCTCAGCGCCCTCGACCGCGAGACGGCCCGCATCCGGGTCCGCGCCGAGCCCCGCCGGTACAACAAGCCGGCGACGGTGATCTCGGGCTTCCCCCCCGGGGTCGACCTCGCGGAGACGACGCGCTCGCTCAAGAACCGGCTCGCGACCGGCGGCTCGGTGGTCGACGGCGAGGTCTACCTCCAAGGGGACCATCGCGCCCGCATCCGCGACGAGCTCGCCCGGCTCGGCTTCGACCCCGAGACGGTCGAGGTGTCGGACGCGCCGCTGCCGAAGCGCGGCCGACGCGGATAGATACGCACCCGCGGGTATTGCGCCGAAGGGGGCCACCCCGGCCCACGATTCGCGCGTATTTCCCCGTGTTCCGCACCGATTGTGCGGGCCGTCGAGGGTATAACCTCCCGTTCCAGAGCCGCGAAGAAGAACCATGGCCGCGTACGCGCATCCCGACGTGCTCGTCGAGAACGAGTGGCTCGCCTCGCATCTGAACGACCCGAAGGTCCGCGTCGTCGAGGTCGACTACGACCCCGCCGCGAACTACGAGCTCGGACACATCCCGGGCGCCGTGCTGTTCGACTGGCGGAAGGACATCAACGACCCGGTCCGGCGCGACATCCTCTCGGAGGAGGCGCTCACCGCGCTCTACCACCGGGCGGGGATCGACCCCGACACGACCGTCGTGCTCTACGGCGACTTCAACAACTGGTTCGCCGCCTTCGCCTTCTGGGTGCTCACCTACTACGGCGCGAAGAACGTGAAGCTCCTCAACGGGGGCCGCAAGAAGTGGCTCGCGGAGGACCGCGCCGTCTCGAAGGAGGCGCCGGCCGCGGGCGCCGGGAAGCTGAAGGCGCACCCGGCCGACCCGAAGCTCCGCGCGTTCCTCCAGGACGTGCAGAAGGTGCTCCCCGAGGTGAAGGCCGGGAAGTTCGGCCTCGTCGACGTGCGGGGCCCGAAGGAGTTCTCGGGCGAGATCCTCGCGCCCCCCGAGTACCCGACCGAGCACGCGCAGCGCGGGGGCCACATCCCCGGCGCGAAGAACATCCCCTGGGCCCAGGCGGTCAAGGACGACGGGACGTTCAAGAGCCGCGAGGAGCTCGAGGAGCTGTACAAGGCGAAGGGGATCACCGCGGCGAACCCGGTGATCACCTACTGCCGGATCGGCGAGCGCTCGAGCCACTCCTGGTTCGTCCTGAAGTACCTCCTCGGGTACCCCGACGTCCGGAACTACGACGGCTCGTGGACCGAGTGGGGGAACCTCGTCCGGACCCCCATCGAGAAGCCGTAGTCCCGTTCGTCCCGAACCCCTTCAGCCGCCCGGCCGCCGCCGCGGCACCGGGTGCGCCTCCTTCCGGACGAGGAACTGGTGGAGGTTCCCCTCCGGTCGGTGGGCGAGCACGCGGTGGCCGGTCTGGTCGGACCACCGCTCCATCTCGATCGGGCTCGTGGGGTCGTCGGTGACCAGCAGAACCGCATCGCCGGCGGGATGGCGCTCGAGCTCCTCGTTCAGCTGGGCGAGCACGGCCGAACACTCGATCCCGATCTCGTAGAGCTCGAGGTCGGGCGACTGCGGCCAGCAGCGGATCCGCTGGGCCCGGATCCTCTCGCGCAGCCGGCCGGCGACCGTCGCCGCGGTCTCGAGGCTCGGCGGGAGGGCATCCCGGGTCGGGCGCACCCGGACCACCCAGCCGTCGTCGTACGGCCGGTCGTTGAGGAGCCGCGGCCGCTCCACGATCCCGAAGTTCCGGTCGACGACCGTCGCGCCGAGGGGGAGCCGCACGGCCCCCGTGTAGCGGACGCTCTCCACGGTCGCGACGCTCCGTCCCCGGTCGAGCGGCCCCTCGACCGGCCGGAACGAGACCGACTGGAACCGGCCCGCGAACCAGACGAGCGGTCCGAGGAGCCCGACGCGGGCGAGGCCCCCGTCGGGCTCGCGCTGGAACCAGACGTCGTGCTCGAGGTCGTAGAGCCGGTCCTCGGGGAGGGCGCAGCCGTCGAGGTCCACGGAAGGACGGAGTCACCGTCGGACTTTACGGCTCGCGTCGCCAACCTTTTGCTCGTCGCCCGCTCCGGAGGGGCCCTCATGAGCTCGCCGGACGAACCGCCGGCACCGGTCCGCACCCGGTGCCGGTGCGGCCACCTCCCCACGCACCACATGGTGGTCGTACCGGCCGGCGGGACGGGGAACTTCCGCCTCGAGCCGTCCGGGCCGTGCGTCCTCTGCGGCGAAGCCGTGTGCCGGAAGTTCACCCCCGGCGGCGCCTAGGCGTCGGCTAGCCGTACGCCTGCTTGATCAGGTAGTCCTTCAACAGGTGGAGGCGCTCGTCCCACAGGTGGAAGTGCCAGGAGCGCGCCTCCTCCCACGCGGCCCCCGAGCCCCAGCCGGCGTGCTCCAGCGTCACGTCGATCCCCTCGGGGGACTCGCTGAGCCGCACGTAGACGTGCGTCTTCGGCTCGGGCCGGTTCATCAGCTCCGCGAACTCGGGCGGGCCGCTCCAGAGGAAGTCGAGGTCGAGATCCGGCTGCATCGCGAGGACGCGTCCGCGGCTCTCGAACGGCGTCGGGCCCGACCAGACGAGGACGTACTCGCCGCCGACCCGCGGATCCACGCGCGCGTCGTCGCACAGCCAGCCTTTGAGCTGCCCGGCGTCGGTGAACGCGGCATAGATCATCGGGATCGGCAGAGGGACCGTGACCTGGATCAGGATCGCGTCGAGCTCCTCGTCCGCCACGGCGACCGGCTCCGCCGCCGGGACCTAAAGGTTTTGCGACGCACGGCGGCGCGCCGTCCGAGGAAGGGTTCAAACGGCGGGAAGCGATGGAGGGGGCGTTCCCGTTTCCGGGGGCCACGGAGTCCGATGCGGCGGGCCGGCCGTCTCCGCAACTGCGCCGCCATCGGGTTCGTCGTGGCTCTGGTCGCCGCCGTCACGCTCCTCGCGGTCGGACTTCTGCCGCCGCCGAGCTCGCCGGCCACCCGCTTCACGCCGTACTGGGGCGAACAGGAGACGTTCGGCAACGGCACGGTCGAAGTGAACCTCCTGAACGGGAACCTGAGCATCGCCCCGGACCTCAGCTACCAGGGAGCGTACAACACCACGAACTCGAGCTGGCCGGTCCTCCTCACGGGAAACGCGACCCACGAGTTCTGGCCCTCCTCGCAACCGGTCCTCGAACTCGCTCCCGCGGTCTCGAGCTACCTCTACGCGCACTCGACCGGGATGATCGAGTTCCCGGCCGGCAACGGTTCCGCGTGGGAGATCGGCACGGTCGCGGCGTCGTACCCGCTGCCGAAGGGCGACGGCGTGACCAGCTACTTCATGCTCGACCCCACGAACCACTCGAGCTGGAACTCCGATTACTATCTGATCAACCCCGAGGGCCCGTACGTCTCGACGCCGGTCTGCTCCGGGGCCGAGATCTTTCCCTATTCGGCGAGCCCGTACGTCGCCGTGCAGTGGGATCCCTCGTACATCAACGCGTACTGCGGGACCGGGCTCAGCGGCTCGTTCAACATCTACCTCGTGACGCCGGGCCCCGGCGGCGTCGTCTCCGCCGCCAACCTCACTTCGATCGGCCCCGTCGGGAGCGCGATCGGTCCGGCTCCGCAGCCGGGGGACTGGTTCGCCACCAACGTGCAGTACAACGACACGACGAACGCGCTCAACGCGACCGCGATCGACGAGAACGACCCGTCGATCGAGTACACGCTGAACTCCAACCTGAGCCAGTTCGGGTTCGCGCCGGCGCCGGAGCTTCTCGGCGCCGCGAACCTCACGATCAACGCGATCGCGGAGGGAACCGCGAACACGGTCAACTGGGGTCTCCTCTATGCGGCGGAGTACCCCGAGGCCGGGTGGACCGCGCCGCCGCACGCGCCGCCCACCAATTCCACGGGGAACTCGACCTCGACGACGACCGGCGGCGGGGGCGCGGGAAGCGGCCTCACCGGCGGAGGCGTGAACTGGGCCCTCGTCGCACTGGTCGGCGGAGGCGCGGGCGCGGTGGCTCTCGCCGGCACCGTCGCCTGGAAGTCCCGGACGATCCGGCCCCCGTCCCTCCAGACGTAACCGGCTCACCCGCGCCGCGAACCGCGGACCGTGTCGTGGAGTTATCCGTCGCGCGCGCTCGTGTCCGTCAGGGTTCGGGCGCACAGATGCGCATTTGGCCAGGGGGAAAGCTTATCCGCCTGGCGCGTAAGCCTCGGCGTTCCATGACCGCCCGCCGCTGGTCCAAATGGGCCGCCCTTGGTCTGACCGCAGTGATGATCTTTGCCGGGCTCTCGCTCGCCGGCCTCGTGGCCGGCGTCGCGGCGGCTCCGGCCTCGGCGGCCGCGGCGCCCACGGCGGCCGCGACTCAGTCCGCCAGTCTACCGGCAGGCGTCGCCGGCACTTCGCCCTCGACGATGACCCCGCTCTCCTCGATCGCGGCGCCCCCGGTGCCGGCCGACGATAAGTCGAGTTCCGCGACCACCCCGCAGACGGGCGCAGACCGCGAGGCGGCGGTCATCTCCGCGCTCACCGACAAGGGCATCTCCACCCGCGACGTCTTCCTTCCCAACTTTGCCTCGGCGGATCAGAACGTCGGGAGCAGTTCTCCCGTTTCCATCGGCGCGTACTCGGGCGCGGCGCCCTGGGGCATCGGGGACTTCGGCCTGCGCAACGTCTCGGGCGTCATCACGCCCTACGAGACGACCGCGACCAGCGTCGCCGCGACGTTCTCGACCGGGCTCTTCACCGGCTACACTCCGGACGTGAGCGGTCCGGACGAGTACGGCGTGCAGCTGAACGCCGTGCTCAACAACGTGACCCTGCTCGGCACGCCGGGCTACTCGTTCTGGACGCAGAACGTCTTCGAGTACGAGGCGAGTTCCCAGTCGCTCGTCTTCGTGAGCAACATCTGGAACTTCTCGAGCCCGGGCTTCTACTTCTCCTGCAACGCGATCTACGCCTCCTCCAGCAACGGCGTCAACGCCTGCCCCGAGCTCTACTACAGCGAGTCCCAGCCGATCCCGGCGGCGTATCCGTACTCGGTCGCACTTTGGCTCAACTCCACGCTGAACGACAGCCGGAACGAGGTCTACTTCAACTACAGCGTCACCTCCGGCCTCGGCACCTACTCGGGCAACTACGACTGGGCGGTCTTCAACTCGACCGTCGCCGGCGGGCCCGCGACCCCGACCGCGCTCTACGTCGCGAACGGCCACAACTACGGTCCGACCGGACTGCCGAACGACTTCGAGGTCATGGTCGGCGGGCCGGGCGGCGGCAGCAACTACGATCTCTTCACCTCGGCGGACACGTACATGACCCTCACGTACCTCAATTCGACGACCGGTCAGTACCAGAACGTCGACTCGGCGTACAACATCGCGGGCGAGACCGGCGAGACCTCCTACGGAGTGAGCTCGATCTGGTCGCAGTTTACGGGACAGTCGAACGGGGTCACCGTCAACGACGGCCCGTCGATCGTCTCCGGTCTCTGGAACGTCTCGGGCGGCGCGCCGACGAACGCGCCGTACCCGACCGCCCCCTGGTTCAAGTTCAACTCGAACCCCGACCAGGTGTTCGTCTTTGTCGGGGACGGCGAGGACAACGAGAACCTCTCCTCCTTCGCCTGGGCTCCGTGGAACTATTTGAACGAGGGATTCGGCCCCGAGCTCCCCGTCGGCACGTACTCGCTCTACGTCCTGGAGGCGAACTACGACCCGTACTACGACGGGGACTTCCAGATCACGAACAGCATCCACGGCCAGACCCTCTCGATCTCGCTGACGCCCGACACCACCGTCGGAGTGTACACCCCGCTCTGGGCGTTCAACGAGAGCGCCGTCGCCAACATCTCGAGCGGCATCGGGGGCGACGGGAACTACCAGCTGTTCAACAACCAGTACGCCCCGATCGGGACGACCCCGGGCTCGTCGAACCCCGGCTACTACAACTTCCCGTGGTTCAGCGTGTTCAACGACTACCTGTTCCCGGCGTTCCCGGGCATCTATCTCTACACGGTGGACGACGTCGACATCCTCTCGCCGCCCAGTTTCTACGTGGAGTTCCCGCCGACCCCGGACAACACGTACCTGATCGGCCTTCTCGGTACGCCGGACTGGAACGACCTCCAGATCGTGGTCTACGACTCGGAGGGCGTCAACCTCCTCTCGGCTACGGTCGGGGGCTGGTGGCCGGCGGTCTCGTTCTTCGGGCCGGACCAGTCGATGGCGTCCGTGACGTACTGGAATACGTCGTACAGTGACATCTGGTGGGATACCTTCGAAACCGGCGGGGAGGCGCTCTTCCTGTACGGAGGGTACGACAACGGCATCGAGAGCAGCGAGTTCTTCACCGACGTCCCGTCGTCGCCCAACCCGGCGGCGACCGTCGCCGGTGCCTACGGCGCGATCGGCATGGTCGACACCGACTTCGGCGACGCCTACGAGTACGGGGCGAACGCGTGGGACGAGTGCGACTACTGCGACCTCGTGTTCAACAACCTCTTCGACACCGAGATCACCGCGACGCAGCTGTACTACGACCCGTACACCGGCTACTTCCCGCTCTACCCGTTCAGCCAGGCGTACAACTACGAGTACATCTCGGGGGACACGAACATCGTCGGGGGCAACTACATCGGCGGCAACTACTGGTGGGACTACGGGCTCTACCAGAACCCGTACAACGTCCTCCCGTACGCTGGGTTCAACCCGCTGCCCGAGTATTACTTCGGTGAGCCGGCCGCGTACATCTGCGAGTCGGTCTACTTCTACTGCGACTACGGCGGCGGCGACTTCTATCCGCTGACCTACGGAACGGTCTACACGGTGACGTTCGAGGAGACCGGACTCCCGGCGGGGACGTACTGGTACGCCGACGTCTACGTGAGCGGTGGAGAGGGGATCCTCGGCGAGATCGAGTCGGGCTACGTCTACAACTACTCGTACGCCGGCGAGGCGTTCTGGCCCTCCGTCCCCGACGGCTCGTTCGCGCTCGGTAGCCCGGACGTCACGGGCGAGACGTACTGGGCGTTCTCCGACGACTACTCCGTCGCCGCGCCGGTCGGCACGTTCACCGTCTCGGGCTCGAACATCGTCGTGGTCGTGCACTTCGTCCAGGCGTACACGCTGACCATCAGCGAGAGCGGGCTGCCCCACGGCTTGTATTGGGAGATCGAAGCGATCAGCGGGGACGTGTTTTGGGCGAACGAGACCAACACCTCCTCGACGCTGACGCTCTTCGCCATGCTGCCGGGGAACTACACCTGGTACGTGTACGGCGACGAGCCGTACGTCGCGCTGCCCGGCTACGGGACGATCGACCTCACGGGGAACACGACCCTCTCGACCACGTTCTACGCGACGTACTCCGTCACGTTCACGGAGACGGGGCTGCCGGGCGGCACGACCTGGGTGGTCACGCTGAACAACTCGCTGTTCGACTTCCAGTACGTCTGGAGCGGGACGGACGCGACGGTGACGATCACCGACGTCCCGGCCCTCGCGTTCACCTGGAGCGCGTCGGCGAGCGCCTACGTGGCGACGCCCACGAACGGGAAGCTGACGGTGAGCGGCAACGAGACCGTCTCGGTCGTCTTCAACTCGATCGATGCGACGGGGACGTTCAGCGGCACCGTCTCGCCGGGCTCGGCGACGCTCTACGTCGACGGGACCGAGCAGGCGCTCGGGTCGGGCGGCACGTTCTCCGTGACGCTACCGGTCGGCGTGCACTCGGTCGAAGTCGTCGCGTCGGGCTACGTGACGTACTTCAACAACGTCACGGTCTCGGCGGGCGGCACGACGCACCTCGCGATCGCCCTCACGGCGGTCCCGTCGTCGAGCAGCTCCTCGTCGGGCATCGGCTCGACCGGCTGGCTCCTGATCGGCCTCCTCGCGGTGGTCGCGGCGATCCTGCTCGTGACGACGCTCCTCTTCGCCCGGCGCGGCCGGCAGCCACCCCCCGTGGCGCCGTACCAGCCGCCCGCGGGCGCGGGCGGCGCGCCGCCCTCCGGCGCGACTCCGGCGTGGCAGGAACCTCCGCCCCCGCCGCCCTCCGG
>JASHVA010000094.1 GCA_030039715.1 Thermoplasmata archaeon
GCGCTGGGCTCGGTGTTCCTCCTCGAGGTCGGGCTCACCTTCGTCCTCGTCGTCGTCGCCCTCTTCGCGACGCGACCCGACGGATCGACCAAGAACCTCGCCCCGGTCGGAATCGCTCTGACGCTTGCCATGACCAACCTCATCGCCATCCCCATCGACGGCGCGTCCGTGAACCCCGCCCGGAGCTTTGCCCCCGCTCTCCTCGCCGCGGCGTGGCCCGGTAGCACGTGGGCGATCCAGCAGGACTGGGTGTTCTGGGTCGCGCCGATCCTCGGCGGAATCCTGGCGGCGCTGCTCGAGCGGGCTCTTCGTCCCGCCCACGGGCCGGGATAGTCTCTTCTGGGCACGTGCGGGGGCCTCTCGCTCCCCCCGGAACGAGCCGTCCCCGCGGCGTGGACGCGCTTCCCGAGCTAGCGGGCCGCCGACCGGCCGGGGGGACGTCGGAGGTCGAAACGGTCCGCGTTCATCACCTTGGTCCACGCGGCCACGAAGTCGCGTACGAACTTGCCCCCCGCGTCGGCCGCTCCGTACACCTCGGCCAGTGCCCGTAGCTCGGAGTTCGAGCCGAAGACCAGGTCGACGCGCGACGCGGTCCACCTGAGCTCGCCGGTCCGGCGGTCGTGCCCTTCGAACACGTTCTCGTCCGAGGTCGGCCGCCAGTCCGTGCGCATGTCCAAGAGATTCACGAAGAAGTCGTTGGTCAAGGTCCCCGGCCGATCCGTAAAGACTCCGTGCCGCGACTGCGCGAAGTTCGCGTTCAGGGCTCGCATCCCGCCGATCAGGGTGGTCATCTCGGGCGCCGTCAGCGTCAAGAGTTGCGCGCGGTCGATCAGCAGTTCCTCGGCCGAGACGGTGAACCGACCCTTGAGGTAGTTCCGGAACCCGTCGGCTACCGGTTCGAGGTAACCGAACGACTCCACATCGGTCTGTGCTTGGGAAGCGTCGGTCCGGCCCGGCGTGAAGGGAACAGTCACCGCGTGTCCGGCCTCCTTGGCGGCGCGCTCGATGGCCGCACCTCCCGCCAGCACGATCAGGTCCGCCAGCGACACCTTCGCTCCACCGGAGCGTTGGGAGTTGAACTCCTTCTGGATGCCTTCCAAGGTCGTCAGCACGCGCGCCAGTTGGGCGGGCTGGTTGACCGGCCAGTCCTTCTGGGGCGCGAGGCGAATCCGCGCCCCGTTCGCCCCTCCGCGTTTATCGGAGCCGCGGAAGGTGGACGCGGAGGCCCACGCCGTCGACACCAGTTGGGAGACCGATAGGCCCGACGCCAGGACCCGTCCCTTCAGAGCGAGGAGGTCGGGCTCGACGATCAGCGGGTGGTCGACCGCCGGTACCGGGTCCTGCCAGATCAATTCCTCTCTCGGGACCTCGGGTCCGAGGTACCGCGCGCGGGGACCCATGTCCCGATGCGTGAGCTTGAACCAAGCCCGAGCGAAGGCGTCGGCCAGCTCCTCGGGGTGCTCGTAGTAGCGCCGCGAGATCTTCTCGTAGGCCGGATCGAACCGGAGGGCGAGGTCCGTCACGAGCATCGTCGGAGCGTGCCGCTGGGAGGGATCGTAGGCGTCGGGAATCGTCGCGGCCTCACCCTTCGCCCGGAACTGGTAGGCGCCGGCCGGGCTTTTCGTCAGCTCCCACTCGTAGCGGAAGAGGTTCTCGAAGAAATTGTTGCTCCACTTCGTCGGCGTCTCGGTCCATGTGACCTCGGGGCCGCCGCCGATCGCATCTTTCCCCTTACCCGTGCCGAACTGGCTCTTCCAGCCGAGGCCCATCTGCTCGAGGGGCGCAGCCTCGGGCTCCGGTCCGACCAGCTGGGGGTCGCCTGCGCCGTGAGTCTTGCCGAACGAGTGTCCGCCGGCGATGAGCGCGACGGTCTCCGCGTCGTTCATCGCCATGCGCTTGAACGTCTCCCGAATATCCCGCGCCGCCGCGAGCGGGTCCGGTTTGCGATCCGGTCCTTCCGGATTCACGTAGATGAGTCCCATCTGCACCGCGGCGAGCGGGTTCTCGAGCTCCCGGTCGCCGGTGTATCGCCGTTCCCCCAACCAGGTGTCCTCCTTCCCCCAGTAGACGGATTCGTCCGGCTCCCAGACGTCACGGCGACCGCCGCCGTAGCCGAAGGTCCTGAATCCCATCGACTCGAGCGCGACGTTGCCGGCCAGGATGAGGAGGTCGGCCCACGAGACCTTGCTTCCGTACTTCTGCTTCACCGGCCAGAGCAGCCGGCGGGCTTTGTCGAGCCCGATGTTGTCCGGCCAGGAATTGAGGGGTGCGAAGCGCTGCTGACCGCTGCCGGCGCCCCCGCGGCCATCGCCGATTCGGTAGGTGCCCGCCGAGTGCCAGGCCATCCGGATGAACAGCCCTCCGTAGTTGCCGAAGTCCGCCGGCCACCACTCCTGACTGTCGGTCAACACCGTCCGGAGGTCCCGCTTCAGCGCCGGAAAGTCGAGGGATTCGAACGCCTCGGCGTAATCGAAGTGCGCCCCCATCGGGTCGCTCAGCGAAGAGTTCTGGCGGAGGATCCGGAGATTCAACTGCTTCGGCCACCAGCCGCTGTTCGAGCGCATCCCGAGATTCGTGGTGCCGTGAACGACCGGGCACTTTCCTTCATTCGTTTCACTCTCTCCGCTCATGGGCTCTCCTCGTCGAGCCGAGCGTAGGCTTTCGCTCTCAAAGGGTTTCTGAATCGGGACCCCTCGCCTCGCATCGAGCGGAGACCTGAGGCCCCGTCTTCGGGGCGGCGCGGGCCCTGCGTCGAGCGAAGGAGGCCGGAGGCGTTCCGCCCGCTCTCAGGAGATCCCGAGGGCACCGTAGGCGCTTTGGGTGAGCCAACGGTCAGCGAGCTCCGCCGGAGCGTAGACGAACGAACCCGAGGGTCCGGACTCCCGCCGGAATGGTATCCCTTGTTCGTCGAACTCGGGGCGTTCCGCACCGACCTCGACCACCTGCTCGGTGAGACGGACCGGGAGGGTCGTCCCGTCGCGCGCGAGGAGCAGCACGTCGTTTGGTTCGTCGAGGACCACCCATTCCGGCGGTACGAGCAAGTGAAGGTGAATGAGCTTCGGTCGAAAGCGGCTCTCGGACTCCGTTTCGGTGCGCGAAAACAGCGCGACCTCCCGCCCTTCGAGCGTCACGAGGCGCTGGAATTGGAACGAGCGCTGCCGGAACTCAAGCACGTTCACTTCGAGGTCCCCGGCGGTGAGCACGGCCGTCCGACCGGCCGCGCCTACATAACCCGTCCTCGCACGGCGGGTTCTCGGCGGAAGCGCGCGGGCCAGCCTTATAAACCGACGACCCTACCCGCGCCCGTTCGGACGCGGCCTGAATGAAACGTTCCTCGCGGGTCTGGAAGAAGCGCGGCCACATGC
>JASHVA010000095.1 GCA_030039715.1 Thermoplasmata archaeon
CCCCGGCCACTTCGAGGAGGAGGACCGCGAACGACTCGACCAGCACGAGCGTGATGCCGTCCCAGGTCGTCCGCGGTCCCGCGAGGTACTGCGCGACGAGGGCGAGGGCGAAAATCCCCCGATGCCGGCCCGGCATCCGAGCGCGTAGAACGGACCGCTGGCCCCGGTGCTCCAGTAATGCGCCCGGAGCAGCGCCCACTGAGCGACCTCGGTGCCCCCGACGAGCGCGGCGAGGAAGAGGAGCGCGCCGGGGAGCGCCCCGTTCGACATCGACACGAGGAAGAGGAGGAACGCCACGGCGAGCGGGATGCCCACGAAGAGACCGGCGGTGTAGGCGAAGACCTCGCGTCGCTCGTCGAACAGCGTCTCGGGAACCTGCGGCGTCGCGTACCGGCCGATCTCGAGGTAGACGTACCCTCCCGAGAGCAGCACCCCGACCAACGCGCCCAGCGAGAGGCCCAGGTCGACGACCATGGTCAGTCCACCCGCCGGCCCGCTGCCAGGAATCCGGTGTGGCCGAGCATCTCGAACGCCGGGCGCGTTCCCCCCTCGCCGACATGCAGCGAACGCTCCCACAGCTCGAGCGCCCGCACCTCGTCAAAGCCGCTCGCCCGCAGCGATTGCACCGTCCGCTCGAGCTGGTTGTAGGTCGGAGAGAACGTGGCGACGTAGCCGCCGGGGGCCAGCGCGTCGTGGGCGGCTCGGGCGACCGCCCACGGCTCGGGGAGGTCGAGCAGCACGCTCGACAGGCCGGTCGCGTCGATCCCGTCGCGCGCGACGTCGCGTTCCCGGAACTCGACGCGCGACGCGAGCCCGGCCCGGTCGACGTTCGCCCGGGCGGCCTCGAGGAAGTCCCGGCGCCGGTCGTAGGAAAGGACATGGCCTCCGGGACCGACGGCGAACGCGAGCGCGACCGTGAGCGCCCCGCTGCCCGAGCCGGCCTCCGCTACGCGCGCTCCCGGTGCGACCCCCGCGAGGTAGAGCAGCTCGACCGCGTCCTTCGGCGTCACGATCTGCGCCCCCCGGCGCACCGCGGCGAAGAGGTCCTGGAGGCTCGGTCGGAGCACGCGGTAGCTGCGACCCAGCCAGACGGACTCGCCGCCGGGCGGCCGGCCGATCTCCGCGGAGAGGTCGATGACGCCGTCGTCGCCGAGCCGCACCGGCCCGGCCGCGAGCGTCACGACGATCGGCGGGATCCCCGGAGCCTTCAGGACGGCCGTGTCCCCCGCCCGCCACACCTCCTCCTCCATCGATGCGCTCTCCTCGCGCACGGGGGGCGCTCCGTAATAACCCGACGCTCCGCCGGGCCGAGGGTACGGACGCCGCACTCGCGGGATGCGTGCGGTTTTATGCGGGGAACGTTGCTCGGGGTCGCCCGGGGGACCGGAGCCCGCGCACCGTCTCGGGCGATCGGCGACCGGGAGTCGGGAAGACGCTCACCGTGCGGGCATAGTGTAGTCTGGTTATCACATAGGCTTGCCAAGCCTATAACCCGGGTTCAAATCCCGGTGCCCGCATCCCCGAGCGCTCCGGGAGCCCGAACGAGGAACGAGCCGCATCGTCCCCGCGTCAAAACGTTTGAGAACGAGGAGTGATACCGCCCCGATGGCCCGCGTTCGGAAGGTGAAGACCGCACGGGGGCGGTACTTCGAGTACGTCTCTCAGGGCAAGGGCCCGGCCACGCTCGTCGTCCATCCGGGCGGCCCGGGACTGACGTACCATTACCTTCGGGGCCTGCTCAAGCTCGCGAACTCCCACCTGAGGGTCGTCCTGTTCAACCCGCGCGGGGTCGGACACAGCTGGGCGCCCGAGTCCCCGAAGGAGTACACGGTCGCGACGATGGCCGAGGACGTGGAGGGGATCCGGCGCGCCCTCCACATCTCGGAGCTCCATCTCCTCGGCTACTCCGTCGGCGGGTTCGTTGCGCTCGAGTACGCGCACCGGTATCCGAACCGGCTCACTTCGCTGCTGCTCTGTGCCACCGCCGGGAGCGCGGAGGAGATCCGACAGTCGACCCGGATGATGCTCGCCGTCGCGCCCCGCAGCTGGCGAGAGCGTGTCCGGGAGCTCACGAAGGCCGGCGCGTTCGACTCCCCGGAGTACCAGCGGCTGGTCGAGCGGATCTTCGGCCCGTTCCAGACCCGGTTCTTCAAGGGGACGTCGAGCGACTGGAAGGCGACGAAGATGTCGGCCGCGGTCTACCGCGCGATGATGACCCGCTCGGGGGACGAGTTCGCAGTCGACGGGACGCTCGCGCGATGGGACGGACGCCGCTACTACTCCCGGATCGAGGTGCCGACGCTCGTGGTCGTCGGCCGGTACGACTTCTTCCTGACCGCCTCGGTAGAGATGAGCGAGCGAATCGAGCCCGCACACCTCCGCGTGCTCCAGAACTCGAGCCATCGGGCGATTCTCGAGCAGCCGAAGGAGTTCCTGGGGACCGTCCGCGAGTTCCTCGAGGACGTGACGGGCGGCTAGCGGTCGCGGCGCGCCGAGATATAGGGGCGCTGGCGTCCCCGAGGCCGAATCCACCGATGGCGAGCGATGTCGTGGTCGCCGGCGAGGACGTCTGGAAGGTCTACGGAGCCGGCGAGACCGAGGTGCGGGCCCTGGCCGGCCTCAACGTGGCGATCCGCCGCGGCGAGATCGTGGCCGTGATGGGGCCGTCGGGTTCCGGTAAGACGACGTTCCTCAACTGCTTCTCGGGCCTCGACGACATCACCCGGGGCAAGGTGACGCTCGACGGGGTCGACATCCACCACCTCCCGGACCGGAAGAAGAGCGAGTTCCGGGCCCGGAAGATGGGCTTCGTCTTCCAGTCGTACAACCTCCTGCCCGTGTTCTCCGCCGTCGAGAACGTCGAGCTCCCGCTGCTGATCTCGGGCGTCGCCGCGCCCGAGGCTCGGGAGCGGGCGCGGGCCGTCTTGGGCGAGCTCGGGCTCGCGGACCGCGAGCACCACCGTCCGTCCGAGCTGTCGGGCGGCCAGCAGCAGCGGGTCTCCCTCGCGCGTGCCCTCGTCGCCCGTCCGTCGATCGTTTGGGCGGACGAGCCGACCGGTAACCTCGACGAGGAGGGGGCGACCCAGGTGACGGCGCTCCTGCGGAGCCTCAACCGGGAGTACCACCAGACGATGGTCGTCGTGACGCACGACGCCTCCGTGGCCGCGGCGTGCGACCGGACGCTGAAGATGCACGACGGCCGGCTCGTCCCGAGCTAGGAGGGCGCCGTGGCCTCGGACGCGCTGCTCCTCGGCCTCTTCCTCGTCGTCCTCCTCGTCCTCGTCGCGGCACTCGCCCTCGGCCATCGGGTCGCGTTCCGGATCGCCGCGCGGAACGTCCGTCGCGGGAAGTGGCGGACCGTCCTGATCGTCTTCGGGCTGCTCGTCGGGACGGCGATCATCTCGGGCTCGTTCGTCATCCAGGACACGGTCGCGGCGGTCGACGTCCACTTCACGTACCAGGCCTACGGCTTCACCGACGAGGCGATCTACAACGACTCGGTCGCCCAGGGGAGCGCGCCGTACGCGTTCTTCCCCAGCTCGGTCTTCTCGGCGATCGCGAACCGCACCGCGACGGAGTCGCTGATCGCCGGCACGACGCCCGAGCTCGTCGACTCCGGCAGCGTCTACGATCGGACGAGCGGAGTGCCCGAGGCCGGCGTGACCGTGATCGGCGTCAACGCGAGCGCGGGGGCCGTGCTCGGCGATTTCACGTACGACAACGGGACGACGACCCCCGGGCCGCTCCCCGGCGAGGTGCTGCTCGACGATACGCTCGCCGGCAACCTCGGGGCGTCGACCGGCGACGAGGTGGTCCTCTACGGGGCGACCGCCGTCCCGCTCGTCGTCCAGGGGATCGTCCGGGACGATACCCGGGGCGGCTTCCTCGGCGGCAACACCGCGTTCGTGACGCTCCCCACCTCGCAGGCGTTCGCGAACGAGACCGGGCACCTCAACTTCGTCGCGGTGACGAACGTCGGTTCGCTCACCGCGGGCGTGGCCCACACCGGCGCGGTGATGTCGTTCCTCAACACGACGCTCGACGACCTCGGGCGTCCCGCGGGCCTTCAGGCGGTCGCGCTCCTTCAGAACAACCTCAACGCCGCGATCTCGAGCGCGGCGACGACGGCGACCCTCTTCCTCGTCCTCGGGCTCTTCTCGATCCTCGCGGGGACGCTCCTCATCGTCGGGATCTTCGTCACGCTCGCCGAGGAGCGGAAGGGGGAGATGGGGATGCTGCGCGCGGTCGGGCTCAACCGCCGCGGTCTCGTCTACATCTTCTTCTTCGAGGGGACGATCTACGCGGCGCTGGCCGCGCTCGCCGGGACCGCGCTCGGCGTCGTGATCGGCTACGTGCTCCTGCTCGTCGACACGCGGCTCTTCGCCGCCCAGAGCGCGCAGGTCTCGGCGGCCCTCTTCGCCTCGTTCACGGTCTCGGGCGTGAGCCTCCTCACCGCCTACGTGCTCGGATTCCTGCTCGCGGTCGTCACCATCGCTGCGACGAGCGCCCGGGTGAGCCGCCTCAACATCGTGCGGGCGATTCGGTCGATCCCCGAGCCGCCGCCGGCCCGGCGCGTGTACACCTACCTCGCCTATCTCGGAGCGCTCCTCGTCGCCCTCGGGGGACTCCTCTTCGCCGCCACCCGCTCCGGCACCGGCGATATCTCCTACCCGCTCATCGGCCTCGCCTTCGTGATCGTCGGCGGCGCCCTCGTCGCCGCGCGGTTCGTCCGGGACCGGTACGCGTTCAGCGCCGCCGGCATCCTGCTGATCGCGTGGGGCGGCACGGTCGACATCCACCGCGCCCTCCTCGGGAGCTCGCACACCGGGACGATCTTCGCGGTGTTCGTCGAGGGGATCGAAATGGTCCTCGGAGGCGTCCTCCTCTTCGTCTTCAACTCCGACCTCCTCGTCGCGGGCATCTCGCGCCTCGTGGGCCGCCACGGCCGGGCGGTGCCGGTCGTCCGGATCGGCCTCTCCTACCCGCGGCGGCGGCCGATGCGGAGCGCGGTGAACTTCACGGTCTTCGCGATGGTGATCTTCACGGTCGTCCTGATCGCGGCGTACGGGAACGGCGTCTCGACCTCGGTCGCTCGGTCGGTGACCGCCGAGTCGGGCGGCTACACGTTCTTCGGCTACTCCACGGGCTCGATCCCCGACCTCGCGGGCGACGTCGCCAACAACTCCACGCTCGCCTCGCAGATCTCGGTCGCCGTCCCGGTGACGTACGGAACGGTCGCCTCCGCGCCGTCGGGCTGGCCCTCCCCGTTCTACGACGCGATCTACGCGCCCGCGGTCGGCGCGGACCCCGCGGAGAACTTCTACACGACGAACAGCTACAACTTCACGGCGACCTGGCACGGCCTGAGCGCCGCCGCCGTCTGGGCCGAGGTCGCCTCGAACGACTCGGTCGCGGTGGTCGACGGGAACTGGGCGCCCGGGTCCTCGACCATCCTCTCGGGGGCGCACCCCACCGTCGCGCTCGGCGGCACCGTGCCGCTGGAGAACCCGGCGACGCACGCCCGGTCGAACGTCACGGTGATCGGCTACATGGACCAGGAGTTCCTCACCGGCTTCTGGGTGAGCCCGAGCGCCGCCGCCGCGCTCGGCTACTCGAACTTCCAGGGCTCGCTGTTCAAGGTCGCCGCCGGCGCCTCGACCTCGGACGCCGCGGTCGACCTGAAGCGCGCGTTCTTCCCGTACGGCCTCCAGCTGTACAACTTCGCGGAGATCCTCCAGCAGTCGGTGCAGAGCCTCGAGAGCGCGATCGGGCTCCTCGAGATCTTCGTCTCGCTCGGTCTCGCGGTCGGCATCGCGGGAATGGGGATCGTCGCGCTCCGGGCGGTCACGGAGCGGCGGACCCAGATCGGGATGCTGCGGGCGGAAGGGTTCACCCGCGGGATGATCCTCGGCTCGTTCCTGCTGGAGTACTCGTACGTGACGCTCTTCGGCATCGCGGTCGGCACCGGGCTCGCCCTCTGGCTGTACTACAACGCGACCACGGGGAACCCCGGCGGCCAGTTCGGGACGTTCGCGGTGCCGGTCGCCACGATCGCGACCACGGTGCTCGTCGCCTACCTCCTCACCCTCGCGGCGATCGCCGGCCCCTCGTGGAAGGCGGCCACCCTTCCGCCGGCCGAGGCGGTGCGGTACACGGAGTGAGCGGCCACACCAACTTAGAAATCCCCCGACGACCCTCGCCGGAGCGCCCCAGGGGCCCGGAGATTCGATGAAGTGCGAAGGGTGCGGCGCTCAGCTCGCCGACGATGCGAAGGTCTGCCCGAAGTGCGGTCGAAAGGTCGGCGCGGTCGAGCACGCCGCCGGCGAGACGAAGGTCGTCGCCGGGAAGATCGGCCGCGGCTTCGTGAGCGGCGTGAAGACGCTCGGCGCCGACGTGAAGAAGGCGACGAAGAAGAAGGACGGCGACACCGCGGAGCCGCCGCCTCCGCCCCCGCCGCCGCCTCCCCCGCCGCCGCCGTAGGCGCGGGCCGCCACCGTCGGCCGGCAAGGGAACCCATAAGCGGGGCGCCGGCCCTCGTACCGCACGTGGCGGACCCGGCGGCGCTCCCGGACGACCCGAAGCGGCTCGTGCGGGAGGGCTGGAACCACGTCTCCACGATCTACCGGCCGCCGGGCTCGACCGCCGACGCCTTCGACCACACGAACGCCGACTACCGCGAGTGGCTCGCGCCGCTCGTCCGCCGCCTCGCGCCCGGCACCGACGTCCTCGACCTGGGCTGCGGCTGCGGGATACCGGAAGCGACGCTCCTCGCCGAGCGGTTCCGCGTGACCGGGATCGACATCTCCGACGTCCAGATCGAGCGGGCGCGGCGCCTTCTCCCGGACCTGAAGTTCCTGCGGGCCGACATGACGCGGGTCGCGTTCCCGGACCTCGCGTTCGGCGGGGTCGTCTGCCTGTACGCGCTCATCCACGTCCCGCTCGCCGAGCAGCCGCCGCTCCTCGCCCGAGTCCACCGGTGGCTGCGCCCGGGCGGGCTCTTCCTCGTCACGACCGGAGCCTCGGCCTGGACGGGCGTCGAGGAGGGCTGGCTCGGGTCGAATGCGAAGATGTACTGGAGCCACGCCGACGCCGCGACCTACGAGGAGTGGTTCCGCGCGTCCGGCTTCAAGCTCCTGCAGCGGCGCCGGGTGCCGGAGGGCGAGAGCGAGCACGCCCTCTTCCTCGTCCAGAAGCGCGGCGGGCCGCCGACCTCCGCGGCCCCCGACGCCGACTCCGCCGGCTACGCCCGGAGCGCCCCGAGAAAGTAGAATCTAGCCGAACGCGTTGCCGAGGGGGGCGGGGGGCCGGGGCAACGGCCCGCCCCGGGGGACGACGTGGGGGAGTCCGACACGGCCCGGACCGCGCTCAAGTTCGTCAACGAGATCAACCGGCACGACGTCGAGAGCGTGGTCGCGATGATGGCCGACGACCACCTGTTCGTCGACGGGCTCGGCCAGGAGCTCCGCGGACGGGAGCGCCTGCGGGAGGCCTGGCAGGGGTACTTCGAGAAGTTCCCGGACTACCACCTCGCGGTCAAGGAGTGGTTCCAGAACGGGCGGGTCGTCGCGCTGTTCGGCACCGCGAGCGGAACGGCGGCGGTGAACGGCGAGCTCCCGGCCGAGAACCGCTGGAAGATCCCGGCGGCCTGGCGCGTGGTCGTGCGCGACCAGAAGATCGTGCACTGGCAGGTCTACGCCGACTCGGAGCCGGTCTGGAAGCTCCTCGGGGTGAAGCGCTACTAGCGCGGGGGGCCGCAGCTCCCCGCGCGGAGGAAGGGGTTCGCTCCCGGCGGCTCGGCGCCGTTAGTGGCCGATCGCCGCCTGGCGGTGGCGGTTCATCTGGTGGAACAGCCAGCCGAGGAACGCGAGGAAGAGGCCGATCCCGATGAGCGCGTCCTGGACCGCCATCTCGTTGAGCCACGTCTGGATCGACGTCGCGGTTCCGCCGGAGACGGCGCTCGCGTACGTCGCGTTCGCGATCACGCCGATCATGAAGCCGACGAGGACGAGCACGCCCCCGACGAGGATCAGGATCCCGCCGAAGCTGAGCCACGGCGGGAGCAGCGGGCCCCGGTACGGGGCCGGCGGCGCTCCCTGCCAGCCCGCGTAGGCGCCGGGCGGGTAGCCGGGCGGGGCAGCGGAGGGAGGCGGAGGGGCGTTCGGGTCATACATCGCGGCGGGCGGGGGTGGGTCGGGCATGGCCGAATATTTGCCGGGACCTAGTATCTGAACCTAGGCCTTGCCGGGACGGAGGTCGGACAGCTGTCGGACGCTACCGGCCCTGCGGCACGCCGATCCACTTCTGCATGCGGTGGAGGTTCTCGAGCGTCCCCACCACGATGATCGCGTCGCCCGGGCGGAACTGGAAGGAGGTCGGCGGGTTGAGCACCGTGCCGTACTCCCCGTCGGGACCGGCGCGCGCGTAGCCGATCACGAGGCAGTCGGAGGCGGCCCGGACGAGCGCCTCCGCGTCGCGGAGCGACTGGCTCGAGACGGGGGTCGTCGCCGTGAGGATGAACTCCTCCATGTCGGCGCCGAACTGGGTCGTCGTCAGGTCCTCCACCATGTTCGCGACCTCGGGGCGGAACGCCGCGTCGGCGCAGAGGCGCCCGCCCATCTCCGCCGGCGAGGCGACGTACGTCACCCCGGCCGCCTTCAAGGTCTGCTTCAGCTCGGGACGGCCGACCGAGACGACGATCCGGACGGTCGGGTTCATCGAGCGGACGTTGAGCGCGGCCACGAGCGTGGTCGTGTCGTCGCCGGTCGCGACGATCACGGAGTGCGCGCCCGCGACGTTGACGCGCTTCAGGATCTCGGCGGCGCCGGGGTGGCCGTACGTCACGAAGAGCTGCTTTTCGTCGGCGAGGTGGCGCAGGGTCGGCACTTCGGTCGAGTCCTCGGTCACGAGCGCGACCTTCTCCTCCTGGGCGAGGAGCTCGCGCACGGCCGAACCGGCGACGGGGGAGTGGCCGAGCACGACGATGTGGCCGGCGAAGTCGGTGCCGAACGTCCCGAAGAGCCGGTGCTGCGACTCCTCGCTTACGACCGAGATCACGACCGTGACGAGGTAGGCGCCGAGGAACACCTCGGTCGCGGCGATCCCGATCGTGAAGACCTTCGCCGCCGGGTTGGTCGGCACGATGTCGCCGTAGCCGATCGTGGAGAGCGTGACCATCGCCCAGTAGAACGAGTTGAGCATCTCCGCCGGCGTCGAGTACGACTCGAGCAGGTAGAATCCGACGGCCGCGACGACCAGCACGGCGACGTACGCGACCAGGAACTTCCAGAGCCGGCCGAAGAGCACCGTCGCGTAGCTCCGTCGCATCGCCGGACGGCGCGCACCCGACGCGGGGCTTTCATGCTTTGCCCCGCGCGTCCCGCGCCGTCGCGCGCACGTCGACTTCGCCGCGGGCTCTTGGTAGCACCGAATCTCGTTCGGTCACACAGAAACTCGTCCGTGGGAAGCCACGGTCAATTCCACTCGCCGCCGTTCTCGCCGCGATGTCGGCCACGAGCCAGCTCAAGCAGCCCGGGACCCGGATGAGCACCAGGGGGGAGGTAGCTGAGAGTAAGGCGCCGAGGCGGCGTTGGGCTGGGCGAGTCGCCGCTCAATCAATACGCGCGCGGGGACATTGAAGACCTCCCACGCCCTAAAGCCCCCAAAACAACCAGTTGTAGCACGACGATCCTACTCTTCAACGAGTCCGCTCACAACCCGACCCCTACCGCATCCCCTATCGGCGGGCTCATCCAGATGAACAGAAAGTCGTACTTTAGATCCGTAGTTTGAAGCCCTGAGTCGAACGTCAGCGTGATGTTTTGATCGACTGGAATCGGCCAGGTTTCGCCGAGATGCCATGTGGCGGATGACCAGTTCCATAGCCCGACAACATCTCCGGCTGGGTCAAAGACCGTTACATGCGCGCCCTCGCCCGTCGGGACGAATGCTCCGTTGCTAGTGTTGAGGCTGAATTTGAGCGCTGACAGTTGGCCCTCGGAAATCCAGGTCTCAAAGTCCAATCCGTAGCACACTTCCCCGGTACGACTCTGACATCCGCCCTGACCTGGCGTCACAACGTACGGGTTACCAACTCGGTACGATAGAGTCTCGCAACCGAGACCACAGGCCGGTTTCTGTTGGATAATCCCGCTTAGGTACAGCGCCCCGAAGACCGCTCCAGCTACGATAACGGCTAAGACGACGACGAACACTAAGGGAACCTGGACTGTTCGAATGTGAACGGGAGGCTTGGTCAAGCCCATTGCCGACGTCGTACTTACTATGTCATTCGTGGTGATATGTATATTGAACCCGATTCGACGCCAACGCCTTGCAATCGCGAGGGCTCGCGTTTCCGGTCGTAAATGTGCCGGAGTGGGGAGCGTGTCGGTGCGGAAGATTTCGGTGTTCAGCCCCCGGATCTAGAGAGTGTTCTTCGGATGTAACTCTGGCTTGCCAATCCAGATCTCGTCAGTCGCGGGAGCACGGTTCTAGAAGAACGATTTTCGTCCCCTCTGAGAGGGTGTAAGACCATCCAGATGATTCAACTCGCAGTGACTTGAGCGTGAGCCGAATAGGCGGGAGCCCGCAACTCGTCATACCGGCGATGATAGCGATGACTCTACTGTGGATTCAAGTCCCCACGCTCGCTCAGGGATACGCTGTCACCATCGGGCCGTCTACCACCCAACCCTGCGAAGTAACCTCGATGGCTGCGCAATCCGAGAATTTTGTATCGATGCTGTCGTTCTCGAGCGAGCTAGCTGCCGCGTTCGACTCGCTCCCGTTCGAAGTTGTCGCAGCCCACGGCGGTCCGACCGAGAGTCTGCGTTACAGCTCAACGTACTTCCTCTGGAACCTCGGTTCCGGATGCGCGCTGAGCATGCAAAGCCTCCACGTGGTTTTCGCCCTCTCTGGACCCAGCGGCTCGGAGCAGCTGGTTGTCGCTGAGAACCCTCATGACTACGAAGTTACCGGAGCAGACCTTGAGATTCCGAATTCGCAATCGTACGCATCTTCTACGAGTTCTGGCTCGGGGTGGTCTGGTTGGGGCGTCGAGGCTTCGGGGGAACCTGGAGGCGATTGGAAGGTTCCCACTCTGTCCCTTTCCAGCAAGTGCGATACGCCGGGTTGCGACCTCGACCTTTGGATAGGTCAAACACACGTTTACGGAGGCGGGAACGGTGCATCAGGCACCGGCATCGCGCAAACGGGGACTGACCAGATCTTGGTGATTAACAATCTCGGGACACCGAGCTATGACTACTTCACGTGGTACGAGTTCTATCAGAATTCGAACTCCGCAGAGACGAGTTGTTTCGAGACGTATCCTGGTGATGCGATCAGCGCCACCACTGAGTATCTCGGTGGGGAGGACTACTACACCTACATCTCCGACGGTACCTTGGGGGAGGCCTGCAGTGCAACAGCCTCGATGTCGATGGGTTCACCCAGCTACGCGTGGTTCATGGAGGAGCAGCAGGTCGACTCAAGCGGAGGCCTATACGCGACTCCGCCATTCACGGCGGTTTGGTTCAATGACTTGGGAATCGGGACGAACGGTGATTTACCCGGTTACTCGACATTTAACGTCACTTCCGCGTCGGACGTTATGGATCACGGACTGCAATACGGCTCAGCCAACTGCGTCATGTTCTGGAGTTGCTTTGAAGAGACGTACACGTAAGTGAAGATCCACCCGCCGACGCAACTGATAGGGTGAGCACTGGGTTGGAAGCGTCTTTGATCATTCCGTAAGCGTGCGTCTGAGATCGCAGCCCACAGTGCAATGTTTCTCGACCGCGCCCAACCAATCAGGCCTCCGTTAGCAACTCACGAAGCCTTCGGCCTCAGAATCGGATTCAGCAGCCCGCTCTTGAACGGGCCGAGCCCGGTGGGCTTGGCGCCCGAATCCCGAGCTAGCCGGTCAAAGTCTGGCTACCCAGAAACCAGACGGTGCGCACAGGAAGCTCCGCACCGAGACGGCTTCTCGCGCAAAGCCGCGCGCGCCGCAAGCGGTAAATACCGTGCCCCGAGTGGCCGACCCCTTGATGGCCGCTGCGCCCCTCGCGGCCTCGGGGAGTGCTAGCGTGCCCGAATCCACGGTGCCGGCCCCCCTCGAGTCCGCCGACTTCACCCGCTTCGAGCGCGCCCGCATCCTCGGGGCGCGCGCGCTGCAGCTGTCGCTCGGCGCCCCGATCCTGATCGACGTCGCCCCGACCCTCGTCGATCCGGTCGAGATCGCCGAGTCCGAGTTCGCGGCCGGTCGCATCCCGATCACGGTGCGGCGCGGGCCCCGTTCGAGCTAGACGGCCGCGTCGTCGAGTGCGTGCGCGCACCGGCACGTCGGCGGGTGCGCGAGGCGCGGGAGGAGCGCTTCGAGCAGCCGGTGCATCCGGTCGGTGTTCCGGTGCATCGTCTCCACGATCTCCTTCACCTCGACCGGACGGTCGGCCCAGACGTCGAAGTCCGTGACCATCGCGAGGCAGGCGTAGCAGATCGCCCGCTCCCGGGCGAGCGTCACCTCGGGAACGAGCGTCATGCCGATGACGTCCGCGAACGAGCGGAAGAACTTCGACTCGGCGCGGGTCGAGAACCGGGGTCCCTCGACGCAGACGTACGTCTTCCCGTCGGCGAACGGGACCCCGACCTCCGCGCCGACCGCGCGGGCGGTCGCGAGGAGGTCCGGGCAGAACGGGTCGGCGACCGAGACGTGGTAGACCCGGCCGCCTTCGAAGAAGGTCGTCGGCCGCTGCTTCGTGAAATCGACGAACTGGTTCGGCAGGACGAAGGTGCCCGGCGCCAGCTCCTCCTTCAGCGACCCCACCGAGCTCACGGTGACGATCGCCTCCGCCCCGAGCGCGCGCAGCGCGTCGACGTTCGCCCGGTAGTTGATCCGGTGCGGCGGGACGGTGTGGCCGAGCCCGTGGCGCGACAGGAAGAGCACGCGGACGCCGCCGACCGAACCCTCCTCGATCGGGGCGGACGGAGCGCCCCAGGGCGTCGAGACTCGGTGCGTCTCGACGGCCCGTTCGCCGAAGATCGTGGGGATGCCGGAGCCGCCGATCACGCCGACCGTGCGGCGGGCCGGCGCGCTCACGGGACCCCCGGCGTTCCGCCGTCCGGCCGCGCGCGGGCGAGGAACCGGGCCATGACGACCTCCCCGCGGGTCCGCTCGAGGAGCGCGCGGGCGGTGTCCTGCTTCGGCTTCAGCGGAACGATCGCGCGCGTCGTGTCGAACCGCAGCAGCGAGCGGGTGAGCCGCTCCATGAGCGCGAGTTCGGACTCCGCCCCCGCGAGGTCGTCCCGGCCGAGCCGGTCGAGGACCCGCCGTCGGACCTCCCCGACGACGTCCCCGAGTCCGAGGAGATACGCCTCCGGGTCGACGCCGAGATCGGACGGGCCGGGGAGCGGGGCCCGCTCGGCGACCGCGCCGAGCAGGATCGCCTCGACCGCTTCCTGGAACGCATCGTGCGCGAGCGGCTCGTCCCCCCGGCCCTCGCGATGGACCCAGTCGGCGAGCTCCGCGGTCAGGCGACGGACCTCGGCGAGCTCGGCCGGCGCCGCCCCGTCCGAATGGAGGCGCGTCATCGTCGCCTGGGCGAGACGGCGGAGGCGGCGCGCGCGCTGGTAGAGCTCCTCGCGCCGGAGCTCCCGCTGCTTCAGGTGCGCCTCGATCGTCCCGAGCACCGGCTCGGGGACGCCGGGCGAGACGCCGGGTTCAGCGGAAGAGGGTGAACCGCTCCTCATCGCCGCCTCCGTCGAGGATCCCCAGCCGCACGCCCGCGTCGAGCCAGCCGTGGGCGTAGCTCGCCGCGGCGAGCGCCCGGTCGGGGTCGCCGGCCGCGCGGAAGTGCTCCGCGTCGGAGAGGTACGCCCGGGCCATCGAAAGGAAATCGTCCGACGCGCCGTGGAGGAACGAGCGAGGGGGCGGGGCGGCCCGGACCCGGTCGAGCGCCTGGCGCGTGAGCTCGAGGTACTTCGCGAGCAGGGCCGGCTCCGACACGGCGGGCGGGGGGTAGCCCTGCGGCCGTATAATCCGTCGGCCCCGAGCGCCTCAGCCCTTCGGAACCTTCTCCCAGTCCTTCAGGAACCGGGCGAGCCCGAGGTCGGTGAGCGGGTGCTGGACGAGCTTCTCCATTACCGCGTACGGCATCGTCGCGATGTCCGCCCCGATCTTCGCGGCGTCGAGCACGTGGACCGGGTGACGGACGCTCGCGACCAGGACCTTCGTCTTCGCGCCGTAGTTCCGGTAGATCTGAACGATGTCCCGGATGAGCTCCATTCCGTCCTGTCCCTGGTCGTCGAGCCGGCCGATGAACGGGCTCACGTACGCGGCGCCGACCTTGGCGGCCAGCAGCGCCTGGTTCGCGCTGAACACGAGCGTCATGTTCACGCGCGTCCCCTCGCCGCTCAGCGTCTTGGTCGCTCGGAGCCCCGCCGGCGTCATCGGCACCTTGACGTAGATCGACGGGTGGATCTCCCGGAGGTGCCGCCCCTCCCGGAGCATCCCCTCCGTGTCCGTCGCGACGACTTCGGCCGAAACGCTCGGGACACCGAGGGCGCAGACCTCGCGCAGGACGTCCTCGAACTTCCGCCCCTCCTTCGCGACGAGGGTCGGGTTGGTCGTCACTCCGTCGAGGATCCCGGTCTCCCACATCGTTCGGATCTCGGTCACGCTCGCCGTGTCCAGGAAGAGCTGCATCGAACCTCGTGCTCCGGCCGCCGCGTTACGACACCTTGCCCCGGCTCTTGAGCAGTTCCCACGCCTCGTCGCGGATCCGTTCGACGGAGAGTCCCCGGTGGTCCCAGAGCTCGGGCCCGGCGCCCGACTCCCCGAAGACGTCGGGAACGCCGACGCGCCGCACGGGCACGGGCTCGTTCTCGGCGGTCGTCGCCGCGACCAGCGCTCCGATCCCGGTGAGCACGGTGTGCTCCTCGAGCACGAGGAGGGCGCCGGTGTCGCGGGCGGCCCGGAGGACCGCCGGCTCGTCGAACGGCTTCACCGACGCGAAGTCGAGGACCCGGACCGAGAGGCCGACCCGCGAGAGGTCGTCGGCGGCGGCAAGGGCACGGTGGACGAGCGCCCCCACGGCGACGATCGTGAGGTCGCTCCCGGCCCGTAGCTCCGCCGCGCGGCCGACGACGAACGACCCGTCCGTCACGGTCGGCAGCGGAACGCTCGAGAGCCGGAGGTACGCGGGGCCCGGCCGCTCGGCGAGCGCGAGCGTCGCGGCCCGGGCGCTCGGGGCGTCCGCCGGTACGACCACCGTCATGCCCGGGAGCCCCCGCAGGAGCCCGACGTCCTCGAGCATCTGGACCGTGGCGCCGTCCGGCCCCGGCAGGAGACCGGAGGGGACGCCCACGATCTTCACGTTCGCGCCGTTGAAGCAGACGGACTGGCGTACGAAGTTGTACGCCTCGCCGGCCGCGAACACCGCGTTCGTGCCGACGAACGTCGTCCGGCCATCGAGCGAGAGCCCGGCCGCGATCGCCATGGTCGCCGCGTCGGTCACGCCGAGGTCGAAGGCCCGCTCGGGGTACTGCTCGGCAAACTGCCGCGTCCCCGTCGCCGCCGAAAGGTCCGCGTCCAGCACGACCAGCCGCGGGTCGCGCGCCCCGAGCTCGAGGAGGGCCGCGCCGTACGCGTCCCGCAGGCTCGCGACGCGTTCGGCCATCGTCAGAGCCCCACCTCCGAGGGCGGCACGCCGAGCTCGAGCAGGGCGCGCTCCGCCTCGTCCTTCGTGGGGACGCGTCCGTGCCAGACGTGCGTGTTCTCCATGAACGAGACGCCCTTGCCTTTCACCGTGTACGCGACGAGCGCCGTGGGTCGGTCCGGATGCGCCCGGGCGGCGTCGAACGCGCGGAAGATCTCGGGAAAGTCGTGGCCGTCGAGCTCGACCGGGGTCCAGCCGAAGGCCCGCAGCTTCTCGGGCAGCGGCTCGATCCCGAGGATCTCCTCGGTGGCTCCGTCCGACTGGAAGCGGTTCCGGTCGATGACGACGACGAGCTCCCCGAGCTTGTGATGGGCCCCGGCGAGCAGTCCCTCCCACGTCGCCCCCGCCTGGCACTCCCCGTCTCCCACGAGGGCGTAGACCCGGGACGGTCGCCGGTCGAGCCGGGCGTCGAGGGCGAGCCCGACCGCGAGGCCGACCCCCTGGCCGAGCCCCCCGGTCGAAGCGTCGACACCGGGCAGGCGGAGCCGGTCCGGGTTTCCCTGGAGACGGCTCCCGTACCGTCGGTAGGTCGCGAGCTCCTCGCGCGGAAAGAACCCGCGTTGGCTCATCGCGGAGTAGAGGGCCGGAGCGGCGTGGCCCTTCGACAGGACGAGTCGGTCCCGGCCGGGGTCCTCCGGTCGTCGGGGGTCGACCCGCATCTCCCGAAAGAGGAGCGCCACGATCAGTTCGACCGCGGAGAGGCTGCCGCCGGGGTAGCCGCTCCCCGCCGAGTACGTCATCCGGACGATGTCGCGCCGCACCTCGCGCGCGGTCGCGCGCAGGCCCTCGACGACCTCGGCCGGGACGTCACCCGCCATCCGCGACGGCGCGAGACGGCCCGTTCTATTTGACGGTGGTGCGGGCGACGCGCGTCCGGCGGCCCGACGGGACCCGGGCCGAGTCCGCGGGCGACTCCGCGACGGCGCGGAGGGTCGCGAGGTCCTCGGCGTAGCGCGAATAGCCGGTCTTCGGATCGAGCGGGGTCTCGAGATAACCGGGGACCTCCGACCAGCGCCGGTCCGTGAGCAGCGGCCGGAATCCGTCGCGGCCGATTTCGCCGTGCCCGATGTTCTCGTGGCGGTCCCGATGGGAACCGAGCGGGGCCTTCGCGTCGTTCAGGTGGAAGGCACGCACGGCGTCGAGCCCGATCGTGGCGCGGATGCGGTCGACGAGCGCCCCGTACCCCTCTTCGGTGCGGAAGTCGAAGCCGGCAGCGAAGAGGTGGCAGGTGTCGAGCGTGACCCCGAGGCGGTGCGGGGCGTGGACGGTCGAGAGCACGGAGGCGAGCTCCTCGAACGAGGCGCAGAGCGTCGTCCCCTGGCCGGCGGCGTTCTCGAGCAGCCATCGCGCGCGCCCCTCGGGGTGCTCGGCGAGGGCACCGGCGAGGCTCTCGGCGATGGTGCGCAGTCCGGCCTCCGCGCCCGATCCCAGGTGGGCCCCGGGATGGAAGATGAGGCCGTCGACCCCGAGGAACTCCGCGCGGGCCACCTCGTCCCGGAACGCCGCCCGGGAGCGGGCGAGCATCTCGGGTTTCGGGCTCGCGAGGTTCGCGAGGTAGCCGTGGTGCACCGCCGTGGCCCGGACGTGGTGCTCCTGCACGGCGGCGCGGAACGACTCGGCCGCCGCGGGCGCGATCGGCGGACCGCTCCACATCTGGGGACTCTTCGAGAAGATCTGGAGCGCCTCCCCGCGGATCGCGACGAGCTCCTGCACCGCCTCGGGGAGCCCGGCGGCGATCCCGAGATGGGCGCCGAGGATCATCGAGGCGGGGACCGTGCGCCGCGACTTAGCTTCGCGGGACGGAAGAGGGGAGGAGGCTGACAGCTTTCCGCGTTTCCCGTAGGCTCGCGCACTTCAGTACCGCGCGGAACGCCAGCGGGCTTAACTGCCGGGTTCGGAATGGGACCGGGTGTTTCCCCGCCGCTTTGGCCGTCAGCCGACCGGCGCGACGGGTGCCCGATATTTAACCTTGATTCGGAGGCGGGAACGCCCCCGACGACCCGTCGAAAGGTTCAAACCGCCGCTTCGGTGCCCCGACCCTCGAGGCAGCCCGCGCACGTGACGACGACCGACCCGCCGCAGATTCCCGAGTACCGGCTCCAGCTGGACGTCGACTTCGCCGGGCTTCGGTGGACGGGCACGGAGAGCTTCGACCCGCCCGACGGGACCCGCGCGCTCGCGCTCGACGCGGACGGCCTCGAGATCCGCTCGGTCACCGTGGGCGGTCGTCCGGTCCGCTTCGAGGTCGACGCGGCGGCGCGTAAGCTCCGGCTCCCCGAGCTCCCGGCCGGAACGGTCGCGATCGAGTTCGCCGGAAAGGTCGACGAGACCGCACTCCTCGGATTCTACCGGTCCCGGCAGGGTTCGAAGTACCTGCTCACCACGCAGTGCGAGCCGAACGGCACGCAGCGCATCTTCCCTTGCCTCGACCGGCCGGACCGGAAGAGTCGCGTGGCACTGACCCTGCGCACGGACCCGGGTCTCGACGTCGTCTCGAACATGCTCGAGGAGTCGACCGGCGAGGTCGACGGCCGCCGCGTCTGGCGGTTCCCTCCGACACCGAAGATGCCGCCGTACCTCTTCTTCCTCGCGATCGGCCACTTCGACCGCATCGAGGACGCGACCGACCGCGTCCGCTTCCGCGTCTTCGCCCCGCCGGGCCAGGGACCGGCGGCCCGGTTCGGCCTCGAGTCGGCCCGCCGGATCCTGCGCGCCTACGAGGAGTACTACGGGATCCCGTACCCCCTTCCGAAGCTCGACCTGATCGCCGTCGCCGAGGCCGGCTTCGGGGCGATGGAGAACTGGGGCGCGATCGCGTTCCGCGACGACCGGATCCTGGTGAGCGACCAGACGTCGTCGTTCGTGCGCCGTGAGGTCTTCGAGACGATCGCGCACGAGATCGCGCACATGTGGTTCGGCAACCTCGTCACGCTCACCGACTGGACCGACATCTGGCTCAACGAGAGCCTCGCCTCCTTCCTCGAGACGAAGATCTCCGACCGCGTCGACCCGTCGCTCGACAGCCGCACCGACTTCTTCCTGCGGACCGCGGGGACGTTCGCCGCCTTCGAGGGGGATTCGCTCGACGCGACCCATCCGGTGCGGGCGCCCGTCGTCGGCCCGGACGAGGTGAGCCAGATCTTCGACGAGATCAGCTACGGGAAGGGCTCGAGCGTGCTCGCCATGCTCGAGGCGTATCTGGGCGAGGAGCCGTTCCGGCGCGGGATCGCCGACTACCTCGCACGGCACGAGTACGCGAACGCCACGACCGCCGACCTCTGGCAGTCCCTCAGCCACGTCACGGGGGAGCGGGTCGGGCCGTTGATCGACCCGTGGCTCGACCGGCCCGGCGTCCCGTCGATCACCGCCCGGGCGACCCCGTCCGGTATCGAGCTCCACCAGGCGCGGTTCTCCTACCACGGGGCGGTCGACTCCCGGCCGTGGCCGATCCCGATGGCGGCGGACGTCGACGGCCGCGTCGAGCGGTTCCGGTTCGACACGGTGAGTCGGACCCTCCCCGCGCCTGCCGGTGCGACCGTCCACCTGAACCCCGGGGCGGTCGGGTTCTACCGGGTGCTCTACGACGCGACCCTGCGCGAGCGTCTCCTGAAGTCGCTCCCCGGCCGGCCCGCCGAGGACCGCTGGACGTTCCTCGCCGACGCCTGGGCCTACCTCCTGGCGGGCGAGCTCGACTGGCCGGCGTTCTCCCGGTCGGTGCGCGTCCTCGGCCTGACGGGCGACCGGCTCGTCGCGGAGCTCCTCGGCCGGACGCTCGGTCCGCTCGCGATCTTCTTCCCCGAGAGCGGACCGGTCCAGGACCTCGCGCGCTGGTTCTTCAGCCACCAGTTCGCCCGGCTCGGCACCGAGCGGCGTCCCGGCGACTCGACCTCCGACGGCGTCCTCCGCGAGCGCATCACGTTCGGTTGGGTCCGGATCGACCCCGGATTCGCCCGCCAGCTCTCCGAGCTGTTCGTCGCGTGGGACCGCGTGCAGCCGGACGTACGGCCCGCGGTCGCCGTCGCTCGAGCCCGGACCGAGGGGGCCTCGGGCTACCGCGAGCTCCGCCGCGCGATCCGCCCCGAGCTCCCCGAGGACGAGCGTCTCCCGCTCGAGCTCGCGCTCGCCTGGTCGACGGACGCCGAGCTCGTCCGGGAGACCCTCGAGCGCGCGACGGCCGGCGGAGTCAACCGGGGAATCGTCCCCGAGGTCATCCGCAACGCCGCGGCGAACCCGGCGGGCCGCGCGGTCCTCTGGCCGTGGCTCGTGCGCGAGCTGCCGCGCCTCGACGAACTCTTCCGGGGCGCGGGCCTCCTCTCGCGGACGCTCGAGATCACGCTCCCCGTCCTCGGCATCGGCCGCTCGGACGAGGTCCGGGCCTACTTCGCCTCGCACCCGTACCCGGAGGCCGACCGGGGGATCGCGAAGGGGCTCGAGCGGCTCTCCGTCCTCGAACGGATGGCCCCGGTGTTCGCCGCGCTGCGCGACTAACGGGACCGGTGCCGTGCGGGCGGCGGGGGCGGCGAGCGGTCCTCCTCGGACCAGATGTACCAGGTCCCGCGCGCCTGACTGAACCGTCGGCCGTCGGTCCCGAGGAGGTTCCCCTCCGCGAAGGCGATGTGCCGGCCGCGTCGCAGGACCTCCCCCCGGGCGGTCAGGGTCTCCCCCTCGCGCGCCGCGCGCAGGAACTCGACGTAGAGGCTCGTGGTCGCGGTGGTCTCCGTCTCGCTGAGGAGCGAGACGACCGCCGCGCCCATCGCCGTGTCGAGGATCGTCGCGTAGACCCCGCCGTGCACGACCCCGTTGATGTTCAGATGGCGCGGCTCGACCTTCCCCGTGACGGTGACGAAGCCGCGGCCGCTCGCCGCCGCGTCGACCCGAAAGCCGACCTCCTGATGGAAGCCGCCGCGTCGGGCCGCCGCAAGGAGGTCCGGGAGAGGCCGCGTCGGGCGCGGCTCGGGCTCGGAGGCCGGATCCGCCACGGCGCGGGGACTTGGCCCGGGGGGATAAGTACTGCGCGCGGCCGTCCCGCGGCGTTCCGATGGCGATCCGGCGCGGCCCCGCAGCGAGCTACGCCGCGCCCCCGAACATCGCGCTCGTCAAGTACTGGGGGATCCGCGACCCCGAGCTCGGGCTCCCGTACAACTCGTCGCTCTCGGTCACGCTGGACCGGCTCCGCTCCCGTACGACCGTCCGGTTCGACCCGGCGCTCGACGCGGACGAGGTCGAGCTGAACGGAGCGCCGGCGACCGGGGGGCCGCGGGACGGCGTCGTCCGATTCCTCGACCGGGTGCGCGCGCTCGCCGGGCGCGACGAACGGGCCCACGTGCGCTCGGAGAACAACTTCCCGACGGCGAGCGGCCTCGCCTCGAGCGCGAGCGGGTTCGCCGCGCTCGCCGGCGCCGCGACGCGCGCCGCGGGCCTCGCGCTCTCGCACCGGGCGCTCTCGCAGCTCGCCCGGCTCGGCTCGGGGAGCGCGTCGCGCTCGATCTTCGGCGGGTTCGTCGAGTGGCGCGCCGGGGTCCGGCCCGACGGCCGCGACTGCTACGCCCGCTCGGTCTACCCCGCGCGGCACTGGCCGGCGCTCGTCGACCTCGTCGTCCTCGTGCGCGGCGCGCCGACGAAGGAGGTTCGCTCGAAGGACGCGATGCAGCAGACCGTCCGTACGAGCCCGGAGTACCGCCGGCGGCTTCGCGAAGTCCCGGGGCGACTACGACGCCTGCGGGCCGCGATCGGCGCGCGCGACCCCGCACGGTTCTTCCCGCTCGTGATGGAGGAGTGCGACAGCTTCCGGCTCGTCTGCGAGACGACGGTCCCCTCGCTCGATTACCTGACCGCGACCTCGCGGGCCGTCCTCGCCGAGGTGACGGCGATCAACCGGGCGGCGGGGCGCCCGGTCGCGGCGTACACGCACGACGCGGGGGCCCACGTTCACGTCTTCACCCTCCTCCGCGACCTGCCGACGGTGCGGCGACGCCTCGCGGCGATCGGCGGGGTCGAGCGGACGCTCGTCGTTCGTCCGGGCCCCGGGGCCGGGCCGATCCGGGGAAGCGCGCGCTAGAGCACCCGCCGGTCGAAGCCGTCGGGCGGGAGCTCGAGACCCATCTTCGCCGTCAGCGCGGAGACTTCCTGGACGTACCGCGCCCGGGCCTCCTCGTTCGTCCAGCGCTTCAGGCCGAACTCGATGGCGCGCCGGCTCGTCGCCGAGTTCGAGTGGCCGAACATGTCGAGCGCCCGGGGGTACCATTTCTGGATCGCTCCCTGGGCCTCCTCCTTCGAGCCGGTGTACTTCGCGCCGTCCTGGACCATGCGTCGCAGCACGCTCGCGCCGAAGTTCAGGTGGAGCTGCTCCTCGCTCAGCATGAGGGGCATCGCCCGCGCGAGCGGGCCGTACGAACACTCCTGGAAGGCGCGCAGCTGGTAGACGCCGACCCGGTCGACGAAGCAGGTGAACGCCCCGACGTCGGCCCAGGTGTCGAACTTCATGTTGAACGCGTCGAGCTTGTGCTCGCCCTCGCGCTTCGCGAGCAGCTCGTCGATGTACCGCTGCCCCTCCTCGCCGAAGTCGCGGAGGATGCGGCACGCCTGGAGACCGTGGCGGGCCTCGTCCGCCACGATCCGCGACTCGATCCAGCGGTCCTCGAGCGTCGGTGCCGAGTCGAGCCAAGGCCGGTGCTGCTGGATGGAGGCGAACTCGGTGTCCGCCTGGACGACCATCAGCTTCACGATCAGCTTCGCCATCTCGGGCTCGAGCTCCTCGGCCGTCTCGTACTTGTGCGCGCCCGCGGCGCTCCCCCACAGGATCTCGCGGACCGGGACGACCGTCCCACCGTCCTTCAGGCTCGGGGAGCCGGCCCGCGTGGGGGCCGGGGCGCTCGGCGCCGGAGTGGGCTCCGCCATGGCTCTTCGCGAAAACGAAGGCCCTAACGTCCCTTAAAGTTGGGCTTCCGCTTCTCCGTGAACGCGGTCAAGCCTTCCTTCGCGTCCTCGGTGACGAAGAGCCGGTTCTGCAGCTCGCGCTCGAGCGCGAGACCCGCGGTGAGCGGCATCTCCACGCCCTCGACGACCGAGCGCTTGATCAGGCTGACCGCGCGGGCCGGGCCGTGGGCGAGCGTGGTCGCGTACGCCTGCACGTCGTGGGCGAAGCTCTCCTTGGGGTAGACGTAGTTCACGAGCCCGACCGCGAGCGCCTCGTCGGGCGAGAGGCGCTTCCCCGTCACCATCATGTCGAGCGCGCGGGCCGTCCCGATGAGCCGGGGCAGGCGCTGCGTGCCCCCGGTCCCGGGGAGGACGCCGAGGGTCACCTCGGGAAGGCCGATGAGGCCGGCATCCTTCGCCATCACGCGCAGGTCGCAGGCGAGCGCGATCTCGAGTCCGCCGCCGACGGTGTGCCCGCTGAGCGCGGCGACGACGAGCTTCGGCGTCTTCGCGAACTTGTCGAGGGTCTCCTGGCAGAAGAGGCAGAACATCGCCTTGAAGTCGGGCGTGCTCTTCTTCAGCATCTCGATGTCGGCCCCGGCGCTGAAGAACCCGGGGACCGTGCTCGCGAGGACGATCACGCGCGCCTCCTCGTCGAACCGGAACTCATCGATCGCCGCGTTGAGCTCCTTCATCATCTCGAGGTCGTAGGTGTTCGCCTTCGGCTTCCCGATCTCGATGTACCCGACGTGGTCGTCGACGCGCGTCCGGATGAACTGACCCTGCATGCTCCCTCCACCGCCCTCGCCGGGCGGCGTGTCCGACCGCACTCCTCGGGGCGGATAACGCCGACGCCCGTTACCGCCGGGCCGGCCGCTCTTCGACGGTCCCGTCGGCGTGCCCGACGAGCACGGCCGACGCCATCCCCACGAAGATCCCGACCTCCACGACGCCGGTCGGCGCGCGCAGGCGGGCGAGAGTCGCGGCCGGGTCCACGACCGGCGCGTGCGGGGCGGCGTCGAGGATCTCGTTCACGTTGTCGGTGACGAACGGCCGCCGATCTTCGGTGAGCCGGACCCGGGCGTCGAATCCCTCCGCGGCGAACCGTTCCGCGAGCACCGACGCGGCGAACGGCACCACCTCCACGGGGATCGGGTGCCGCTCCCCGAGATGGGCGACGAGCTTCGTCGGGTCGACGAGGATGACGAGCTCCCGCGAGAGGCCGGCGAGGAGCTTCTCGCGTAGGAGGGCGCCGCCACCCCCCTTCGTGAGCGCGAGGGCCGGCGTCACCTCGTCCGCCCCGTCGAGCATGAGGTCGAAGCGGTCCCCGGCGCGGAGGGGACGGACAGCGAGTCCGACCGAGCGCGCGAGCTCCTCCGTCGCGCGGGAGCTCGCGACGCAGTCGAAGGCCGTACCGGGGAACCGGGCGGCGATCGCGCGGACGGCCTCCGCCGCCGTCGAGCCGGTGCCGAGCGCGAGGCGCATCCCCGGGCGGATCCGCTCGACCCCCCGACGTGCCGCGGCGCGCTTCGCGGCGAGGAGGTCGTCCGCCACGCTCCGCGGGAGCGGTTCCGGCTATTCAACCCGTCGGGCCCGGCTCCGTCACGGATAAGACGGAGGACCCCTCCCCT
>JASHVA010000096.1 GCA_030039715.1 Thermoplasmata archaeon
ACGTGGCGTACGCCGGCGGGAGCGGGGCCACGGCCGGCACGCTCGTCAGCCAGTAGAGGTAGGTCAGGAGCCAGGTCGCGTTCGCGAGGCTGACCGCTCCACCGTACGCCACGCCGAGGTCTTGGTAGATGCCCGCGAACGCGAGCGAGGTCAGCGGGTAGCTTCCCGGAGCGCTCGCGCCCGCGAACGCGAGGCCGCTCCAGTTGCCGTCGAGCACGGCGGTCGAATTCGAATACGACTCGGCCGCGACCCAGCAGTCGATCGCGCTCGGCGCCGCGAAATTTCCGGCAGAGTCCAGGAGGTCGGCGACCCCGAGCCCGTTCGGGAGGATCCCAAACGTCTGGACGTAGCCGATCGCGCCGGGAACCGCGGAAACGGCCGCGACCACCTGCGAGTCCGTCGACACACCGGTGCCCGCCGGCCAGTCGACCCGCAGGCCGGACCCGTACTCGGCCGCCCAGCTCGGGCTCGCGGTGCTGAGGTAGTTGGAGAGCACCTGGTTGGCGACGTCCGTCCCGGAGACGTAGGTCGGTTCGATCGGAGGAAGGCCCGACAAGGCCACGCCGGGATTCGCGGCGACGATCGCCGGGTCGGACCAGGAGGTGATCGACCCGTTGAAAATCCCGGCCAGCACCGCCCCGGTGAGATTGAGACCCGAGTCGACCCCCGGCAGATTGTAGACTACGGCCACGGCCGCGAGGGTCACCGGCACGACCGCCACCGGGTTCGCGAGCATTTCGCTGTCGGCCGAGGTCGGCGGGGCGTACGTCGCCGCGAACTCGGACGGCGAGCTCCCGAACAGCGAGAGATAGCCGTCGCCCGAATCGGAATCGACGGTAACGGAAAAGCAACCGCCCACGGCCGCGGACAAGTTCGTGCCGGCGCCCTCCAGCCAGCCGGCGAACGCCGGGTCGATGGCCGAGGAGACGGTCCCGACCGCGCGCACCGAGTAGCCCGAACAGGTCTGCGTCTCGTACCCTCCGTTCGTGGCGCTCGGTGCGCGAAGATTGATCCACCCGGTGACTTCGCCGACGCCGGCGGCCAGCACGATCATCGCCACCACGATCACGAGAGCGCCCCATGGGTCGCGCGCGGTCCGCTTCGGAAGGACGATGCCGACGGCTCGGGCTTGCGCCTCGAACTTCGCCTCGTCCTCCGACTCCGGCGCGGTATCGCCGGGGTCCGCTACGTCGTTCGCCACGGAGTGGGCTCGATGCCGTTTATATACGGCCCGGGGGAGGATAAAGAACCTTGGGGGCCGCGCGGCTCCGTCGCGGCCGCGCCGCCGAAGAACGGCGGTGAGGGGCCGCGGGGTCGGCAAGCCTTCTTACGCCGACCGGCGTCCGGCCGGGCGATGGCGCGGACCCTCGAGTCGGACCGGGTCGTACGCGCGCCCCGGGGCCCCGAGATCAGCTGCCGCGGCTGGGCGCAGGAGGCGGCGCTCCGCCTCTTGATGAACAACCTCGACCCCGAGGTCGCCCGCGACCCCCGACGCCTGATCGTCTACGGGGGCCGGGGCAAGGCCGCCCGCGATTGGGAGAGCTTCGACCGCATCGTTGAGTCGCTGCGTCGACTCGGCGACGACGAGACGCTCCTCATCCAGTCCGGAAAGCCGGTCGGCATCTTCCCGACGCACGGGGACGCTCCCCGGGTGCTCATCGCGAACGCGCTGCTCGTCCCTCGCTGGGCCACCGACGACGTGTTCTGGGACCTCGAGGCGCGCGGCCTCACGATGTACGGCCAGATGACCGCCGGGAGCTGGATCTACATCGGCACCCAGGGTATCCTGCAAGGAACCTACGAGACCCTCGCGTCGCTCGCGCGGATCGAATTCGGCGCCGAATCGCTCGCGGGTCGCTGGATGCTCACCTCGGGCCTCGGGGAGATGGGGGGCGCCCAACCGCTCGCCGTGACGATGCTCGGCGGCGTCGCGCTCGTGGTCGACGTCGACCCGCAAGCGCTCGCGCGACGGCTCGGGCACCGGTACCTCGACGTCGAGGCAAAGGACCTCGACGACGCGCTGGCCCGCGTGCGCGACGCGGTCGCTCGTCGGGTGCCGCTGTCCGTCGGGCTCCGAGCGAACGCCGCCGACATCTTTCCCGAGATCGTCGCCCGTGGGGTCACGCCGGACATCGTGAGCGACCAGACGGCGGCGCACGACCTCCGGGTCGGCTACATTCCGCAGGGGCTCGACCCCGAGGAAGCCGAGACCGTCCGTACCTTCGACCTCCCCGGGTACCTCTCGAAGGTTCGGGCCTCGATCGCCGTGGAGGCACGGGCCATCCTGGAACTGCGCCGCCGGGGGGCGAAGGCGTTCGACTACGGGAACAACTTCCGGACGCAGGCGCGCGAGGCCGGCGTGGCGGAGGCGTTCGACATCCCGGGGTACGTGCCGCGGTACATCCGACCGCTCTTCGAGATCGGCAGCGGCCCGTTCCGCTGGCTCGCCCTGAGCGGCGAACCCGACGACATCCGGGCGATCGACGCGATGATCCTGCGCGAGTTCTCCGACAACGCGGCGCTCGTCCGGTGGATCCGGCTCGCGGGGGAGAAGGTCCACTTTCAGGGTCTGCCCGCCCGCATCTGCTATATGGGGTACGGCGAGCGCGAACGCTTCGGTCATCTCGTGAACGCGCTCGTCCACGATGGCGTCGTCTCGGCACCCGTCGCCATCGGACGCGACCACCACGACACGGGGAGCGTCGCGAGCCCGTTCCGGGAGACGGAGGGGATGCGCGACGGCTCCGACGCGATCGCCGACTGGCCGATCCTGAACGCCCTCCTCAACGTGGCGAGCGGGGCCAGCTGGGTCTCGGTACACCACGGGGGCGGGACCGGGATCGGTAACTCGATCCACGCGGGGCTCGTAGTGGTCGCCGACGGGTCCGAGGGGGCGGACCGGCGGTTGGGACGCACGCTGCACAACGACCCAGGGCTCGGCGTCGCTCGCCACGCCGACGCGGGGTACCCCGAGTCGATCCGGGTGGCGAAGGGCGCCCGGTTCCGCGTGCCGGGGCTCCTCTGACGGGCCGATGGGACCAGTCGTTGCTACGGTATAGCACGGCGTCCCGACTCGGCCGTATCCGTCGGCACGTCCGTTTATGTCGGAGTTTCGGGGCTCCCTTCCCTGACGGCGACAAGGCCGTCGGAGAAAGAGATGGCGAGAACGAGCGGAACGAAAGGGTGGCTCGTGCTCACGGGCGTCGCGCTGTTGGTGGCCCTTGCGGCCGTCCCGACGCTCGCGGGCATGGCAACCGCCGCCCCGGCCCCGCTGACGACGGCGGTATCCACGCCGTCGAATCAGTGGGCGTACGGGGGCGTCGGATGGTCGAACAACACGCTGATCATCGGCTCCGATGAGCTGACCTGGAACGCCTCCTTCGGGTGGACGGTCATCCTCACGGTCACGAGCACGGGGCCGAATACGACGGAGATCTCGGAACTGCGGACGGTCGGGATCGACCTCGCCGCAACGTTCGCGAGCCCGACCGCGTCGGCGTCGTACTCCTACCACGCGCTGGAAGTCGATTCGGCGTTCGCGAA
>JASHVA010000097.1 GCA_030039715.1 Thermoplasmata archaeon
ACGCCGGTCGTCGCCGCCGTGGGAGCGCTCTCGACGGCGACCGCCGTCGAACAGGCACGGGCGGCGGAGGCGGCGGGCGCGCGCGGTCTGCTCATCCTCCCACCGTACGTGTACCGGGGCGACGCCCGCGAGACGGCCGCCCACTTCTCCGCGGTGCTCCGGGCGACGGAGCTCCCGGGCATGCTGTACAACAACCCGCCCGCCTACGGGACCGACGTGAGCCCCGAGGAGGTGCTCGCGCTCGCGAGCGACCACCCGAACCTCACGGGCGTGAAGGAGTCCAGCGGGGACGTGCGGCGGATCACCGCCCTCCGCGAACTGCTCGGCGACCGGCTCGAGCTCTCGGTGGGCGTGGACGATGCGCTCCTCGAAGGGGTCCGCGCCGGCGCGGTCGGCTGGGTCGCCGGTCTCGCGAACGCGCTCCCCGACGAATCGCTCGCGCTCTTCCGGGCGGCCCGCGCGGGCGCCGGAGCGGCCGACGAGCTCTACCGCTGGTTGCTCCCGCTGCTCCGACTGGACGACGGACCCCGGTTCGTGCACGCGATCAAGCTCGTCACCGCGGAGCGAGGCTTTGGTCACCCGCGGCTCCGCCCGCCGCGCCTCGAGCTCGCCGAGGCCGAGCGCGAAGCGATCCGGACGCTGTGGCTCGAGCGGATGGCGGACCGTCCGGCCGCCTTCGGGGCCGGGGTCCTGCCGGGTACCTCCGTGCGCGACGCGCCGTGAAGTACCCCCTCGGGCTGCCGGGTCGTTCATGGACGACGAGAAGTGGAGCGAGGTCGACCGGTACCTGACCGACCTCTACGTCCCCGACGACCCCGTCCTGCGGGCGACGCTCGCGGAGAGCGCGGCCGCCAAGCTGCCCGACATCCAGGTCTCGCCGCCTCAAGGGAAGCTCCTCCACCTGCTCGCCCAGATCCGGGGCACGCGCCGGATCCTGGAGATCGGCACGCTCGGCGGCTACAGCACGATCTGGCTCGCCCGCGCGCTCCCGCCGGGCGGGCACCTCATCTCGCTCGAACTGGACGCGCGGCACGCCGAGGTCGCCCGGTCGAACGTCGCGCGCGCGGGTCTCGCGCACGTGGTCGAGGTCCGGGTGGGGCCCGCGGCGGAGTCGTTGCCTCGCCTCGCGGCCGAGGGGGCCGAGCCGTTCGACCTGATCTTCATCGACGCGGACAAGCAGGGATACCCCGAGTACCTCACCTGGGCGCTCAAGCTGTCGCGCCGGGGGAGCGTCATCGTCGCGGACAACGTCGTGCGGGACGGCGGCGTCGCGGACCCGAACACGACCGACCCGAGCAACCGGGGGATCCGCCGCTTCCACGAGATGCTCGCCGCGGAGTCCCGCGTCAGCGCGACCGCCATCCAGACGGTCGGCTCGAAGGGGTACGACGGGTTCGCGCTCGCGTTCGTCACGCGGGACCCTTAGCCTTCGCGGCCGCCTCGGCCACCGGCCGCCACGCGTACCGGATCAGGTACGGGGCGACGACCGTCGTGACGACCGTGAGCGCCCCGATGAACGGGAGGACGAAGGCGCTCGTGGCGTAGCTGTCCGCCCCTCCCTTCGCGACGACGATCGAGAGCTCGCCGCCCGACGCCGAGAGGGTGAGCGCCGTCCGCTTCGCCTCGTCCGCCGGCACCCGCTCCTGCCGGGCGGCGAGGTACGTCGCCGAGAGCTTCATCCCGAACGCGACGGCGAGGAAGACGAGGATCGGGAGGATGTACTGCGGCAGGAGCCAGATGTCCATGAGCGCGCCCATCGACACGAAGAAGATCGCACCGAACACCTGCTTCAGGGGGGCCATAGCCTCGTGCGCCGCGGCCTGGGAGTTCGACTCGGCCACGAGCACGCCCGCGAGGAACGAGCCGGTCGCGATCGAGATGTTGAGCAGGCTCGAGACGATCGCGAGGCCGAAGGCGACCCCGAGCAGCGCGATCACGAAGATCTCGGAGAGACCCGAGGAGCGGACCCGGTCGATGAGGGGAGAGATCGTGCGCGGGCCGACGACGAGCACGAGGGCGATGAACAGCACGACGAGGCTCACGGAGACGACGAGCGAGAGCACCGAGAGATGGCCCGCCTGGTGGGTCGACTGGAGGATGCCGAGCAGCGTCACCGTGATCACGTCCTCGATGACGGTGATTCCGAGGACGAGCGTCGTGTCCCCCGTCCGCAGGACGCCGAGGTCCTCGAGCGCGCTCGACAGGATCACGGTGCTCGTGACCGAGATCGCGAGCGCGACGAACAGGCTGTCCCAGTACCCGAGGCCGAACAGCTGGCCGACGAAGAAGCCGACCGCGAACGTGGAGAGCGCTTCGGCGAGCGCGATCACGAGCGCGCGCCGGCCGACCGAGCGCAGGCGGCTGACCGGGTACTCGAGCCCCACCGCGAACAGCAGGAAGACGATCCCGATGTCCGCGAGCGCGTTCAGGACGTCCGGGTACTGGATGAGCGAGAACGGCGGGGTGTACGGACCGATGATCATCCCGGCGAGGATGTAGCCGATCAGGAGCGGCTGGCGGATCCAGCGGAACAGGAGGGCCATCCCGAGCGCGACGAGCATGACGGTCGCGAGGTCCTCGATCACGAGCACGTCGCTGATCGCCATCGGACGGCGTCCCCAACGCCTCCCGCCATAAGTGGGCTCGCGCGGCGAGGCTCGGCGTAGCCGGCCCCGGAGCGGGCCACGAGTCTGGTACGGCTTCGAACGGCGAAGCGCGTCGGGAGTGACCCTGGGCGCACCGGCCAAGGGTCCCCGCGGTGGTGGCTCAGACTCGGCCCACCCGGCTCATCCCCCCCGACAGGACCTGGCGGACTAGCGGCTCGATGCCCCCGGTCGCTTATAGACCGAGCCTAAGCTATTTTTATATAGAAGGGCTTTTTTGCCAATGACGGTGAGCTAGCATGCTCCAGGGTACGCCGATTCTGGTACTGAAGGAAGGGACCGAACGCGAGCGCGGCAAGGGCGCGACGACGAACAACATCGCGGCCGCCCGCGCCGTCGCCGACGCGGTGCGCTCGACGCTCGGGCCGCGCGGGATGGACAAGATGCTCGTCGACTCCATGGGCGACATCACGATCACGAACGACGGCGTCACGATCCTCAAGGAGGTCGACGTCGAGCACCCCGCGGCCAAGATGATCGTCGAGGTCGCGAAGACCCAGGACCAGCAGTGCGGCGACGGGACGACCACCGCGGTCGTGCTCGCCGGTGAGCTCCTCAAGCGCTCGGAGTCGCTCCTCGAGCAGAACGTCCACCCGACCGTCATCGTGCGCGGCTTCCAGCAGGCGGTCCAGCAGGCCCAGAAGCTCTTGGAGGGAGAGATCGGAACGACGGTCAAGTCCGGCGACGAGGGGATCCTCCTCGACTGCGCCACGACCGCCATGGGCTCGAAGGGCGTCTTCGGCTCGCGGGATCACCTCGCGAAGATCGCGGTCGACGCGGTCGAGAAGATCGCGGAGCAGCGCGGTGGAAAGACCGTCGCGGACGTCGATCAGATCAAGGTCGAGAAGCGCCACGGCGGCACGATCTCGGACACGGAGTTGATCGCGGGGATCATCCTCGACAAGGAACGGGGTCACCCCCGGATGCCGGCGGAGGTCGCGAACGCGAAGATCGCGCTCCTCAACTCGGCGCTCGAGATCAAGAAGACCGAGATCGAGAGCAAGATCAACATCAAGAATCCGAGCCAGATCCAGAATTTCCTCGACGAGGAAGACAAGACGTTCCGCAAGATGGTCGAGGCGATCAAGGCCTCGGGCGCGAACGTCGTCGTCTCCCAGAAGGGGATCGACGACGTGGTCCTCCACTACCTCGCGAAGGAGGGGATCTACGCGGTGAAGCAGGTCAAGGAGTCCGACCTCCAGAAGCTCGCCCGCGCGACCGGCGCGAAGGTCGTGACCGGCTTCAAGGACCTCACTCCGGCCGACCTCGGCACGGCGTCGAAGGTCGAGGAGCGGAAGGTCGGGGACGACAAGATGACCTACGTCACCGGCTGCTCGAACCCGCGCTCCGTCTCGATCCTGATCCGCGGCGGCACCGAGCACGTGACCCAGGAGGTCGAGCGGTCGCTCAACGATGCGCTCAAGGTCGTCTCGAGCGTCCTCGAGGACGGCGTCGTCTGTCCCGGCGGAGGCGCGACCGAGATCGACCTCGCGGTCAAGCTGCGGAAGTGGGCGCCGACGGTCGGCGGCCGCGAGCAACTCGCGGTCGAGGCGTTCGCGCAGGCGCTCGAGGTCGTCCCGTGGGCGCTCAGCGAGAACGGCGGCTACGACTCGATCAACACGCTGATCGAGCTCCGCCGGAACCACGACGGCGCGCAGGCGAACAAGAACATCGGGATCAACCTCGCCGACGGCCAGCCCGCCGACATGTGGAAGCTCCACGTCGTGGAGCCGCTCCGCGTAAAGCGCCAGGCGCTGACCTCCGCCTCCGAGGTCGCCGCGATGGTCCTCCGGATCGACGACGTGATCGCGTCGAAGAAGAGCGCCCCGCCGACCCCCGGCGCGGGCGGCGGCCACGACCACTAGGTCGGCAACTCCTTTCGAGGGCCGGCGGACGCTCCCGCCGGCCCGAAGTCTTCTTAACGCGTCATGGGTAGCCCGCCCTCCGTGCGGACGAAACCGGTCGAGGGCGTGCTCCGGCTCGATGTCGTCGCGCTGGACCCCCGTCCCGCGGTCTACCTCGCGTACGACGGGCTCGCGGGACTGAGCCAGCGCCCGCTCCTCCGCGACCTGGTCGACGAGCTCGAGCGCAAGGGTCCGGG
>JASHVA010000098.1 GCA_030039715.1 Thermoplasmata archaeon
ACCGTCGTCTGTGCGGGGATCCACATGAGCGACATCCCGGCGTTCCCGTACGATATCCTCTGGGGAGAGCGGCAGGTCCGCTCGGTCGCGAACCTCACGCGCCAGGACGGCGTCGAGTTCCTCTCCTTGGCGGAGCGGGCGGGCCTCCGAGCCGTGACCACCCCGTTCGCGCTGGACCGTGCGAATGACGCGCTGGAATCTGTCCGAGGCGGCCGCGTCGAGGGCGCCGCAGTGCTGATCCCCTGAGCGTGCTCGGCACGTCGAGACAAGGATAGATAACGAGCCCCCCGGCTCGATACCGGCGGAGACGGCCCTACCGGCCGGCACGGCGATCGATGACGACCAACCTCCGCATCAGCCTCACGATTCTTTCGGTCGGCTTCGCCATCGAGGGCGCCGGGGAGGCCTACTCCCTCATCTCGACCGGGGCGCTTCTCCCCGGGACGAGCATCGTCTTTCTGCTCTCCACCGCCGTCACGCTGCTCGGCCTACTGTTCCTGTTCTTGGGCCGCCACGAGTGGAACGAGCTCCACCGCGCGCGCGCGGCCCGCACCAACCAGATCTTCATCCTCAGTCTGCTCGGCGGGTTCATCGCGGCGGTCGAGGTCGTGGTGCTCTGGCAGTACCCGTCCCTCGGCACTCCCGTCTGGGCCGAGTGGCTGTTCGGTGCGGCGCTCGGCTCGCTCGTCCTGGGGACGTTCATCACGTACTCGTACCTCGTCTTTCATCTCGTTCGCAATCCGAGCAAGGCGGTCCTCGTCGTGTCGGCGATCTGGGCCCTCCTCGTGTCGGTGTACATCGCGCGCGACCTGGCCGCCGACCTGCCCGCGATCGTCAGCGCCGTCTCGACCCGCTCGCTCACCGTGGAGGGACTGATCAGCCCGGTGGACTATCTCGCGTCGTACCTGTTCGTCTCGTACTTTCTCCTGTTCGCGGCGTACCTGGACGCGCATTCGGTCGTCGCGAAGGGCCCGCCCAAACCGGGGGCGTCCTCCCCGAGTGCCGCCGCACCCAGCAACCCATCCTGATGGGGCGACGCGCGGCGACGGATCTCACGCGACGTTCCGGGAGCCTGTTATACTGTGGTCCTCCGGAAAAACTTCGCTGTTCGACAAATTTCTAAACCTGTTCGACACGTCAGTAAATTCGTGTTTCGACGCTCACCGTGAATTCTTATCGGTGCGCCGGCCGCTTGTTTAAGTATCAGTAATTTGCATGCCTTTGCGTGGCTGTGTTCGACAAAGCTTCGAAACGGAAATCCGCTCCGTCGCGGGATGCGGAGGTCCGTGAGGAAGGAACCGAGGACGCGCGCATCGCCCTACGGTGCAACCTGAAGGAGCTTCGACTGGTCGACTCGTTCGTCGCGAACGGCGAGTTTGAGACCCGATCGGAGCTCATGCGGGCGGCGCTGCACGCGTTCCTGCGTTCCCACGCCCTGTCGACCGCGCCGTCGCCCCCCGTGGATGCCGAGGGCTTCGTCGAAGTCCCCGTGCGCCTGCGGCCGGACGAGTACGCCGCCTTCGAGACCTACGCCCGCCACGTCGCCAACGGCCGACCCGTCCGGGACCTCCTGGCCGAGATCGTCCGTCGCGGCGAGGCCGAGCTGAAGGTCCGCGAGCTCGTGGCCCGAACTCGCGACACGGTGCGAGAGGCGGTCGAAAGCCGGACCCAAGCGGGAGCTCTCCAGGAGAGCGCCAAGGACCTGGAGCGAAAGGGGGTCGTCGGTCGGTAGTCGGGCGGGCGAAGAGCACAGCAGGGGGCAGGTTGTGAACGCGTACGAGGCCGAGCGAACGACAGGGGACCGGGACTCCGCGCCGGGATACGGTGAGCCGAGGGAGGACGGGTGGTCGGACCACCTGCGCCTCGGACAGGACGTACGTTTCGTCCTGGTGGCCGTGGGCGGCGGAGCGATCCGGGTCGGAAGGGAGATCGCGCGTCAACACATCCGACACCTTGAGACCGTCGCGATCAACTGCGACCCGAAGGTCCAGGGGTTCGACGACTTCGACCGCCGCGTCTATCTGGGACCCGACACCGGTGCCGACACCGATACGGGAGGATCTCCCGTCGTCGGGGGGCTCCTCGCGCGGGCCGCTGAGCCCGCGCTCGAGCGCATCTTCCGCGGCGCGACCTTCGTCATCCTGGTCGGCAGCCTCGGCGGAGGGGCGGGCAGCGGGGCGTTCCCGTACCTGCTCGACGTCGCCTGCCGCCACTCCGAGGTCGTCAGCGCCTTCGTGATCAAGCCGTTCCAGTGCGAGGGCGAGCGCCGCGCGCTCGCCGACCGCACCATCGCGCGCCTCCAGTTCGTGGAGGCGTACGTGGACCGACACGAGCGCGGCCACGCCACGATCCAGACCCTCGACAACGAGAGCCTGCGGCGGACGCTCGGCGCCCGCTCCTTCTCGGAGGTCGACCGCCACTGGGCCGAGCTCATCGAACGCCACATCGAGACCTCGTTCGTCGCCCCGGTCGAGGCGATGATCGAGGCCGTCGAGCTCACCCGCGCCGCGAGCGAGGCACCGATGAACCGGATCCCCGAGAACGAGGTCCCGGCGCTCGGCAACTTCCCGCCGCACGGGCCCGCGCCGCCGGAGTATCCGCCGCTCCTTCCCGCCGCCGCGGCCCGCGGGGGCGAGGTCGAGCTCACGTTCGAGATCGAGGAAGAGAACCGTCCGGCTCCCGCTTCGTAACCGTTTCCCCGGGGGGGCGAGACGAACCCCCGCCCCCCTCCAGCCTTAAGAGGAGCCGCCCATCGCGGTCCCACCGATGGACGGCCGGTGGTTCACCGTCTTCTTCCTCTTCCTCGCGCCGATCGTCGCGATCGCCGTCGCGGTCGTCTGGTTCAGCTCGAACCCGGTCGCGATTCTTGCCGCGATCGCGGCGATGATCCTCGGGGCGCTCTACCTGCTGACCTACACCGAGTCGTTCGCGTGAGCTAACGGTACATCTCGGGAGAGGCCGGCCGCTCGCTTCCTTCGGCCTCGCTCGCCTGCGCGCGCTGACCCGATTTCATCACGGCCCGGAGCGCCTTCTCGATCTGCTCGGCCTGCGCGCGCAGCGGGCCGGTGTCGATCTTGAGCTCGGGCAGGAGCCGGTCGAGCGTCTCGATGAGTGCGGCCCCGGCCCGGTGGTCGGGGAGCCCCTCGGCGACCCGGGCGCTGACGAGCAG
>JASHVA010000099.1 GCA_030039715.1 Thermoplasmata archaeon
GCGCTCGGCGTCATGAGCGTCGGCTTCGACATCTTCTACGGGCCGTTCCCCGTCTTCCTCTGGCAGGACGCGAAGTTCACCGACGCGGGCGTCTTCATCGTCTATCTCGGCGCCGCCGCCGCGTCGACAGCGCTCTTCTTCCACTCGGGGAAGGCCGTGGACAACCACTCGCCGAAGGGCGTCTTTCTCGAGTCGCTCGCCGCGCGGGTCCTCCTCATGCTCCTCTTCCTCTGGGGCCCCCTCTACGTGCTCTTCGGGCTCGGCAACCCGGCGCTCCTCGCCTGGCTCACGGTCCTCAACGCGCTCCTCGGCGTGAGCTGGGCGTTCATCAGCACGGCGAGCACGCTCTTCCTCGTGCGGCTCGTCGGCCGGTCCGCGCGCGGGAGAGCCCTCGGACTCTACAGCGCGATCGCCGGCGCGGGCGGCCTCCTCGGGACGCTGCTCGGCGGGTGGCTGTACGCCACGTACGGCGTGGGCGTCGCCTACTCGATCGCGGCGTTCACGGTCGTTCTCGGGGCGCTGCTGCTCCTGCCGATCCCGTTCCACGTCTTCCAGGTACCGCATCCGGCGGCGCACCGGCATCCGCTCGCCCGCAGCACGCGGGCGAGCGTGCCGCCACCGCCCCGGCGGCGCGACGCGCGGCGCTAGCCGGTCGCGAAGAACATCTCCCAGGCGAGCGTCCGGATCACGTAGCCGAGGCCGAGGTTCGCGAGGAACGGCTCGAGCTCGGGGGGATACTCGTCGATCTTGCACGAGCGGAAGCCGAGCTGGCCGACCCCGACCGGTTGACCGTTCCGGAGCACCGCGAACCGTCCGGTCAGTCGCTCGTTGATCGTGTACTTGACGCCGTGGTAGTCGATCGTCATCGGACCGAAGGCGGTCGACACCGTCCGCCACGTCTCTTCCCCGACGTGGATGCGGATCTCGTCGTTCTTCCGGTGGTAGGAGACGGTCGAGTGGACCTGCTCCGAACTGGCGGGCACGTAGGTGTGGTACTCCTGCGAGAAGAGGGCGGCGATGCGGCTCCCGATCCCCTCCTGGCCCGCCTGAATGGGACGGGCCTCCCAGGGCACTCCGCCGACCTGGATCTCGATGACGTTGCGGAGAACGCGGGCCGTCACCTGGATCATCGGCGATACTCCGAGGCGGACCACCCCCTCTTCTATTAATCATGCCTCGAGTGGCCGCCGGCGTGCCGACCGACCGGTGGCGGGCCCCGGCGGCCGACCGCGCCCTGGGCGTCGAGTTCTACGTCACCGCGGCGCCCGGCGTCGGCGGCCGGCTCAAGAGCGCGCCCGAGGAGTTCCGCGTCACCGAGCTCTCGAGCTATCCGCTACCGGACCCGGAGGGCGCGTTCGTGGTACTGCGGGTCGAGAGCCGGGATTGGGAGCAGCACGAGCTGGCCGCGGCTATCGGGCATCGGCTCCATCTGCCCCCGCACGCCGTGCAGTGGTCGGGCACGAAGGATCGGCGCGCGGTCTCCGAGCGCCTGTTCTCGTACCGCGGCCCGCTCCCCCCCGAGGAGCTGGGCCTCCGGGATGTGACCGTCCGGGAGGCGTACCGCGCCCGCGACGGCCTCGTGCTCGGCCACCATTACGGCAATCGGTTCGACGTGGTCGTGGCCGAGCTCGACCGCTCGCCCTCCGACGCTTGGCGCGCGTTCGAGGGGGTGGCGACCGAGCTTCGCACGGCCGGGGGGTTCCCGAACTTCTTCGGGCCCCAGCGCTTCGGGGAGGTCCGGCCGATCACCCACGAGGTCGGACGCTGGGTGGTCCGCGGAAACCTGGAGCGCGCCGTCGAGATCTACCTCGTGGACCGACCCGCAATCGGTGCGCCGGGCAGCGGGGACGAAGCGCGCCGGTCGTTCGGAGAACACCGGGACCCGGGCCGGGCGCTGCGCGAATTCCCGCGGGAGTATCGCTTCGAGCGGACACTCCTCGAGCAACTCGCCCGGGGCCATGACGCAAGCCGCGCGTTCCGCGCGCTTCCCCGCGAACTCCGCACGCTGTTCGTGCACGCCTTCCAGTCGCTCCTGTTCAACCGATGGCTGAGTGCCCGACACGCGGCCGCCCTGCCGATGGCGACGCCGGTCGCGGGGGACACGATCGTGCGGCTCGCGCGCGACGGGACGGTGCGCGGGCCGGACGCCGTGCCGGTCGCCGACGACAATCTGGCCGAGTGCGCCGACCTCGTAGCCCGAGGTCGCGCGCTGGTCGCGGGCCCGCTGGTCGGTTACGCGACGCCCCCGCCGGTCGGAGTGCCGGGAGAGCTTCTGGAGCGAGTCCTCGGCGAGGAGGGCGTCGAACGCGGCCAGTTCCAGGTGCCCGAGGCGCCCGAGGTCGCGAGTCGAGGGACCTGGCGACCGGTACTCGTTCCCGCGCCGCCCCTCGCGCTCTCGGAAGCCGAGTCCGGAGTTCGCTTCGAGTTCGCCCTGCCCAAAGGGGCGTACGCGACCGTCTACCTCCGCGAGTTTCTCAAAACCGGGGCGGAGCCGCTCGCGAGCTGACAACTGGAGCCGAGCCTTCTAATACCTCGCCCCGGGGTGGTCGCATCGGGTGCGGTTCCGGTATGGCCACGGAGTCACCACGCCCGTTCTACTTCCCTGCGGCGACCGCTCGGCCGCTCCGGCCTCCCGAGCTCACGGATCAGCCGGCCCGCGTGCCGACGGGCGTTCCCGACTTTGACTACCTGACCGGAGGGCTGCCCGCCGGTTCCGTCGTGCTTTTGTTCGGTGCGGCGGGCGCGGGGCACCAAGAGTTCGCGCTCACTTCCGCCGTGCACCTCATGCTCCGTTTCGACGACCCCCGACTGCACCAGTTCTACCTCGGCAACGCGAAGGGCCCGTTCGTCTTCCCCGATGAGGTCGTCTACATCAGCACGAGCCGCTCGCGCGAGCAGCTCATGGGAGAGCTCCGCGGGGCGTTCGACGGGACGTACCCGAGCGTCCTCGGGCGGCATCTCACGTTCCGGGACGTCTCGCCGGCCTACTTCGCGGACACGCCGGTGCCGGCATCGTGGTCGTCGGTCCCCAGCTCGCTGCTCTCGGGAGGGCCCGCCCAGTCGCTCCCGACCGAAGGACCGCTCCACGCGGTCGCGGACGCGATCGAGGAGAGCGGCGACAACCATCTCGTCATCATCGACTCGCTCACCGACCTCCTCGTCCGACGCGGGGTCGACGAGGGGGACGTGCTCACCCTCACGAAGGGGCTGCGCCGACGCGCGAAGGAGTGGGGCGGGCTCGTCTACCTGATCCTCTCCGAAGGGGTCGCGCCTCCGCACGTCGAGCAGGCCGTGATGGACTCGGTCGACGGCGTCCTGCACTTCAGCTGGATGTCGAGCCCGATGCACTCGCACCGGCAACGCGCGATGCTGATCGAGAAGTTCATGCCCGTCCTCTCCCGGCTCCCCGCGGAGCACCAGGGCCGGTTCGTGATCCGGGTGAACGCGAAGAACGGGCTGGTGACCACGCAGTATGAGCGGGTCTGACGCGAGCCGCGCCCGGGTCCGCTCCGGCGTGGACGGGCTCGACGAGATGCTCGGCGGAGGATTCCCCGCCGGGCACGTCATCCTCGTCACGGGGCTCCCCGGCACCGGCAAGACGTGTCTCGGCCTCCAGTTCCTCCTCGCCGGCGCGGCCGCCGGGGAGAAGGGGGTCTTCCTCTCCCTCGAGGAGGACACCCCGCAACTGCTCGAGAGCGCGCGCCAGTTCCGCTGGCCGGTCGACGCCTCGGTAGAGAAGGGGACGCTCAAGGTCGTCCGGCTCGACCCGCGCGAGACGCGCCAGAGCCTCCACCGGGTCCAGGGGGACCTCGGGAAGGAGCTCGCGACGATGGGCGCGAAACGGATCGTCGTCGACTCGGTCTCGCTGCTCAACATGCTGAGCGACGACGAGGCCGGTCGACGGGCGACCCTCTTCGCCCTCGCGGGAGCCTGCCGGCAGGCCGGCGCGACGACCCTCCTCACGGCCGAAGCGGACCCGCTCCACCCCGAAGTGAGCCGGGACGGGCTCTCGGAGTACGTCTCCGATGGGGTCGTGCTCCTCGGATACAGCACGGCACCGGACGGACACCGGGTCGGCCTCGCGCTCCGCATCCTGAAGATGCGCCGGACCGCGCACGCCCGCACCGTCCAGCCGTACTCGATCGGTCCCGCCGGCCTCGTGGTCGACGCGAAGGCGGTCGACTTCGGGGCCGGGTGACCGCCCGGAAACCCCAAGTCGGCCGAACCCCTCGAGCGTTCCGGGACCCGGATGCGCTGGACCCTCTACGTGGACCTCGACGCCTACTACGTCTCGTGCGAGCTCCGCGAACGCCCCGAGCTCGTGGGCCGACCCGTCATCGTCGGCCCGCCGCCCGAGGCCGGGCCCAGCCGTGGGGTCGTCCTCTCGGCGAGCTACGAGGCCCGGAAGTTCGGGGTGCACAGCGCGCAGCCGGCGATGCAAGCCGCCCGGCTCTGTCCGACGGCGGTCTGGATCCGCCCGGATCACGAGAAGTACGGCCGGGTCGCCGGCGAGGTCCGGCGCCTGCTCGCCCGGTTCTCGGGTCACGTGGTCCCCCTGTCGATCGACGAGGCCGCGCTGTCGATCGACGCGGAGTCGGTGGAAGCGGTCCGGGCGGTCGCCGAGCAGGTCCAGACCGCGCTCCGCACGGACCTCGCGCTGCCCGCGTCGATCGGGGTGGCCGCGACCCGCGTCGTGGCCAAGATCGCGACCGACCGGGCGAAGCCGGCGGGCATCGTCGTAGTGCCGCCGGGGGAGGAGGCGGCGTTCCTCGCCCCGCTGCCCGTCCGGGCCATCCCGGGCGTCGGGCCGAAGACGGACGAGCTCTTTCGGGCCGCCGGCGTGACGACGATCGGCGAGCTCGCCGCCCGCCGCGCAACCGACCTCGCTCGACGCCTCGGACCGTCGGCGAAGTACTGGGTTCGGCTGGCGCGGGGGGAAGGGACCGACCCCGAGGAGGAGGAGTCGGGCCCCCGGTCGCGCTCGACCGACCGGACCTTCCCGGCCGACGTGGCACGTTGGGAGGAGATCGAGGGGGCGGTTCGGGAGATGGCCGAGGACCTCGCACGGGGCCTCGAAAAGGAGGAGCTGCGGTACGGGACGGTCGGGGTCGCGTTCCGATGGGCCGACTTCACCCGCTCGCAACGCAGCCGGTCGCTCGGCGCGGCCGCCGAGGGAGGCGCGCCGCTGGAGGCGGCGGCGGCTCGCCTCGCGCACGAGCTGTGGGAAGCGGAGCTCTCCGGTCGGCGTCGCCCGATCCGCACCGTCTCCGTTCGGGCCGAACGCCTCTCGGCCCGCACGCTGCGACAGGTGTCGCTCGACGACTTCCCGCCGCCCGACGTCGGGCCAGAGGCTCAATAGGGCCCGCCCTCTGCCGGCACCGATGTCGGAGTGGCGTCAGGACCCGTTCACGGGACGATGGCGGATCATCGCCGAGGGCCGCTCCGCCCGACCCGACGAGTATTCCGTGCGGGCGCCCCCACCCGCTGCGGACCCCGGCTGTCCTTTCTGCGAGGGGAACGAAGCCCGGACGCCCCCCGAGAGTGCCGCGCTGCGGCCGCGGAACCTGCCGGCGGACGGGCCGGGTTGGACCGCGCGCGCGATCCCGAACCGATTTCCGACGGTCTCGCGGGACGCTCCGCCATCGATGGTTCCGACCGTACCGCCCTTCGAGCGCGCGGCGGCCCTCGGCGTCCACGAGGTCATCGTCGAGTCCCCCCGACACGCGCCCGACCTCGCCTACCTCGCGCCGGAACATCTCGCGTCCCTCTTTCGCTTCTTCCGGGACCGGGTCGGCGCGGCCCGGACCGTACCGTCCATCGCTTCCGTGCTGCTCTTCGAGAACCGGGGGCCCGACTCGGGAGGGACGCTTCCGCATCCGCACGCCCAGCTCGTCGCCACGCGTCGGGTTCCCTCGCGGATCGAGGAGGAACGGGCGGCGTTCTCCCGTGGCGACCTCGAGGGCCGTCCGGGGTGTCGGCTCGAGGCGGTGGTCGAGTCGGAGCGCCGGGCCGGCGAGCGCGTCGTCCACGACGACGAACGCTTTGTGGCGTTCGTCCCGTTCGCGGCGGAGTACCCTTACGAGACTTGGATCGTTCCTCGTCGCCACTCGCCCACCTTCGCCGAGGCCGACGATCGGGAGCTGGAGTCGCTCGCCCGGCTCCTTCCCGCGGTCATCCGCGCGCTCGATGCCGTGCGCGGTCGGGTCTCGTACAACTGGTTCGTCCACGAGGCCGGGCCCCCCGCCCGCGGCGCCGACCCGTTCCACTGGCACGTGGAGCTCGCCCCCCGCATCGTCCGGCCGGACGGATACGAGCTCGGGAGCGGCGTGTCGGTGAATCCGGTGGGACCCGAGGCGGCGGCGTCCGACCTCCGTCCGGCGGTCGCCGAGGCGCTCGGCGGGTCGGCCCAGTAATCCTAATGGAGCGCCCCTCATCGTACGGTGCGTGGGAGAGCTCCGAGAACCGATCGTCTCCCTGCTCGGTCACGTCGACCACGGGAAGACGACGCTCCTCGACCGCATCGCGGGGAGCGTCCGGGCCTCGAAGGAGGCCGGCGGGATCACGCAGCACATCGGCGCGATCGAGGTCCCCGGCGCGACCGTGCGCCGGATCTGCGAGGGGATCCTTTCCGAACAGCAGCTCGCAGTGCCCGGTCTTCTCTTCGTGGACACTCCGGGTCACCGGTCGTTCGAGACCCTGCGCCGTCGAGGGGGCGCTCTCGCCGACCTCGCGGTGCTCGTGATCGACGTGCGGGAGGGACTGATGCCCCAGACCCGGGAGTCGATCCAGATCCTCCGGCACGAGAAGACCCCGTTCGCCGTCGCGCTCACGAAGATCGACCTCCTGGCCGGCTGGAGGAAAACGCCCTCGCCGCTCCCGGTGCTCGAGCAGGTCGCCCGCGCGCCCCCCGAGTTCGGCCGGGCGCTCGACCAGCACCTGTATTCGGTCGCCGAGGGACTCGACTCGCTCGGCTTCTCGGCCGAGCGGTTCGACAAGGTCAGCGACTTCACGCGGAACGTCGGCATCGTTCCCGTCTCCGCGAAGACGGGGGTCGGCGTCCCGGAACTGATCGCCCTCCTGGTCGGACTGTCGCAACGATTCCTGAAGGACGAGCTCGCGCTCGTCACGGAGGGCGGCGAAGGGACCATCCTCGAGCGCAGCGACCAGAAGGGGATCGGCCCGGTCGGGAACGTCATCGTCTACCGCGGCCGGCTCAAGGTCGGCGACGAGATCGTGGCGACCGGCCGCGCTGAGCCGTTCACGACGCGCGTGCGCGGGATCTACCGGCCGATCCCCCTGAAGCCGGGGACCGCCTCAAAGCAGGTGAAGCTCCAATCGATGCCCGAGGTCACGGCCGCGGCCGGCGTCTACCTCGCGGCGCCGGGGATCGAGGACGCGATGCCCGGGGGTCT
>JASHVA010000010.1 GCA_030039715.1 Thermoplasmata archaeon
GTCCGCGCGCATCGCCTCGGCGAGCCCGCGGTTGACGGCCTGGACCAGCGTCAGCTCAGCCATGCGACCCTCCCGGCGCGACCGGATGTTCGGACGCCTCGCGTCGCTCCTCGTCAAGACGCGGGGTCGGTGACGCGAAGATGTCGTCGAAGATCGAGTCGGGGTCGAGCGGGGGTTCCTGCTCGGCCTGGGCGAACACCGACACGACCTCGGCGCGAGCCTCCTCCCAGATCTTCTGATCGGCGGCCTCGTCGAGCAGCTTCGCCGCGAGCAGTTCGCCGCGCAACCGCACGAGGGGGTCCCGCTCCTTCCACTGCGCGACCTCCGCATCGCTCCGGTACCGCTTGGGGTCGTCGGAGGTCGAGTGCGGCCCGAGCCGGTAGACCTGGGCTTCGATCAACGTGGGCCCGTCGCCGGCGACCGCCCGGGCCCGGGCGTCCCGGACCGCACGGTGGACCGCGGCGAGGTCCGTGCCGTCGACCACCACGCCCGAGAAGCCGTAGGCCTCGGCCTTCTCCGCGAGCGTCTTGCTGCGGGTCTGCTTCTCCCGGGGGAGGGAGATCGCCCACTGGTTGTTCTGGCAGAAGAAGATCGTCGGCGTTCGGAACACGCCCGCGAAATTCATTCCGGCGTGGAAGTCGTTCGAGCTGGTCGCGCCATCGCCGAAGAACGCCACCGCGACGATCGGGTCCTTCCGCCGTTGGGCCGCCATGGCGGCGCCGACGGCCTGCGTGATCTGGGTGCCGATCGGGCTCGACGCGGTGACGAAGTGCTGGTCGGCGAACCCGAAGTGGTTCGGCATCTGCCGCCCCTTCGTCAGATCCGCCGAGTTGCCGAGCAACTGATCGAGGATCGACTTGAGGGTCGCGCCTCGCGCGAGCGCGACCGCGAGCTCACGATACGCGGGGAACATCCAGTCCTCCGGACGGACGGCGAAGGCGCATCCGACCTGGGCGGCTTCCTGCCCCATGAGGGGCGCGTAAAAGCCGATCCGCCCTTGGCGCTGGAGCGAGAGGCAGCGTTCGTCGATCGCTCGGGCACGGACCATCAACCGGTAGCCGGCGAGCGTTTGCTCCGGGGAAAGCTCCCCCGAGCTCTCGGGGCCGGGCGACGCGGCGCCCTGCGCGACCGACTCGGCCGACGCCATCCTCGTGCGGACCTACCCGCTCGATATAACACTACGGACGTTGGCGGTGTCGTACCGGCCTCGGGAATCGCCCTACCTCGGCCCCGACTCCGAGGTAGCGTTCCGTGACCTCTTCCCGTGCGCTAAGGATAAGGAGACAAATACTGGCTTTCGCGTGGCGCGCGCCCTACCGTAAATGCCCGACACTCCGGCGATCGAGGTTCGAGGGGTCACACGGCTGTTCGAGAGCCGCAAGGGGTTCCTCTTCCGCGAGCACACCCGCACCGAGGCGCTCCGCGGCGTCGACCTTGCCGTACGGTCCGGATCGATCTACGGTCTCCTCGGTCCGAACGGTGCCGGGAAGACGACGCTGGTGAAGATCCTCTCGACGCTGCTGCTGCCGACCTCGGGGTCGGCGCGCGTCCTCGGGCACGATGTGGTCGAGGACTCCGAATGGCTCCGTCCCCGGATCGGTCTCGTCCTCGGGGGCGAGCGGGGACTGTACAACCGCGTCAGCGCCCGCGACAACCTGCGCTACTTCGCGGACCTCTACGGGATACCGGGCGGCGAGAGGGAAGCCCGCATCGCGGCCGTTCTCGAGCGCGTCGACCTCCTCGCGGCCGCGGACCGGCGCGTCGAGGAGTTCTCCCGCGGGATGAAACAGAAGCTCCACATCGCCCGCGGGATCCTGCACCGGCCCGAGGTGCTTTTCCTGGACGAGCCGACGATCGGACTCGACCCGAAGAGCGCGCGGGAGACGCGGAAGCTCGTGCGCTCGCTCGTCTCGGACGGCGTCACGATCCTCTTGACCACGCACTACATGTTCGAGGCCGAGGAGCTCTGCCCCGAGATCGCCGTCCTCTCGAAGGGCCGCATCGTGGCGCACGACACCGTCGCCGGTCTGCGGCAGCTGGTCGGAGGTGATCGGACGTTGGAAGCGGAAGCGTACGGCTTCGACGATCGCGAGGTCGACGCCGTACGGCGACTCCCGGGCGTCTCTAAGGTCGTGAGCGAAGAGTACGGCCCCCGCACTCGACTCACGCTCCGGCTGCGGAGTCTCCAAACGAGCCCCGACGACGTGGCGGCGGCGCTCCCCGGGCACTCGGAGCTCTCCGTCCGTGAGCGACGCACTTCGCTCGAGGACGTCTACCTCGATCTTGTCGAGGAGGAGGCGCACTAGATGACGACGGTCGAGGTCCCCCGCATCTCGCGCTCCCGGGCCACCAGCGCGTCGCTCCGACTCTCGTTCCTGATGTTCATGGCCGACCCCCAGTGGCTGATACCGTCGATGATCGCCCCGGTCGTTTTCGGGCTCGTCGCCTTCGAGCTGTTCCGGGGCTCGGGACCATACTACCTCACCTACGCAATCCTCGGCGCCGGCATGATGTCGATGTGGGGCCAGACGCTCTACGGCAGCGGCTGGGCGATCGGCCAGGACCGGGAGTTCGGGACGCTCGAGCCGACGGTCCAGTCGCCGACGCCGTACGTGTACGTGGTGCTCGGGCGGGTTCTCTGGAACGTGATCTCGGGTTTGATCGGCGGAGGGATCGTTTACCTCGTCGTGCTCGCCGCCGCCGGCTCGCCCCCGGCCGTCCCGGATCCCGTCGGGTTCGTCGTGCTCTTCGTCTTCGTGATGCTCACGCTCGCGAGCGTCGGGATCCTCTTCTCCGCCGCCTGGGTCTACACCCGCTACTCCGGCTTCATCCAGAACGTCGGCGAGTTCGCCTTCTACGTCGGCACGGGCTGCATGTTCCCGGTCGTGCTCCTCCCGTTCTGGACGAACCCGATCGCGCTGATCTTCCCGCCGACCTGGGCGCTCGATGCGCTGCGGTACCTCGCGATCCCGGGGTACGTCGGCTTCGGCTGGGGGTTCTGGCCCGACATCGCCGGCGCCGTTGCGACCACCGCGATCTACGTCGCGATCGCGAGCACGGTCTTCAAGCGGGTCGAGCTCCACGTGCTCTCGAAGGGCGACCTGAGCGATTACTGAGGGGAGGAGTCCGTTTCGATGCTCGCGTCCGCCACCCCCAGCGTCCCCCGCGTCTCGTTCTGGCGGACGTTCTGGTCGAACGCGGTCATGGCCCCGCGGACGACGCTCGGCTTCATGCGGATCGACTTCGTCCTCGGCACGATCTTCATCATCCCCCTGACGCAGATGGTCTTCTTCGCCTTCGTCGTGCAGGTCGGCGGCGGGGGCGCCTCCGAGATCGCCTTCACGGCCCTCGGCAACGCCGTCGCGACGGTCACCTACTCGAGCGTCTTTTCCGTCTGCCAGACGACGGACAGCGAGAAGCAACAGGGGACGATGGAGCATCTCCTCGTCACCCCGGCGAACCGGTTCGCGCTCTACTTCGGCCGCGGGATCCTCCCCATCCTGATCTCCTTCGCGACCGTGACCGTCGGGATCTTCTACGCCGTCACGCTGTTCGGCGTCCAGGTGGCCCCCGGCTCGCTGCCCGCCCTCGCCGGCGCGATCGCCCTCACGGCGTTCGCGATGGTCGGCTTCGGTCTGCTGCTCGGCGGCGTAGCGCTCTACCTGCGGACGTCGATCATCCTCGCAAACATCTTCCTCTTCATCGGGCTCTTGCTGTCGGGCGTCAACTTCCCCACCTCGCAGCTCCCCCCCGTGCTCCAGTGGATCGGCTACGGGTTCCCGCTGACGTGGGGTCTCGACGCGATCCGCGCGGCGGCCGCCGGAGATCCGCTCGGGACGGTCGCCCTGTACTACGTGGCGGTGCTCGCCGCGGGCGCGATCTCCTTCGGCGCCGCGATCGGCCTCTGGGAGTACTTCGAGCACCGGGCCTTCGCGACCGGCAGCATCGCCCGGTACTAGGGGCCCGCCCTCAGATCAGCGCGTGGACCGGCCGGGTGAAGAGCCGCCAGTCGCCGGTCGCCGGATCGTAGACGGAGTTCACGAAGCAGTGCCAGTGCTCGTCATCGACCTTGGGGTGATCGGCACGGTAGTAGTACCCCGGCCACCGGGTCTCGGTGCGGAACCGGGTGTGGCGAAGCACCGACTCGGCCGTCCAGACCCGATGTTCGAGCTCCCAGGCCCGGCCGAGCTGGTGGAGGTCGGCCGCCCCTACCGCGGCCAGGTCCTGCTTCAGGTGGCCCAGCTGAGCGAGTCCCCGTCCGAGCAGATGGTCGTTGGTCGTGTAATTCGATCCGACCCCGCCCCCGTACTCGTCCATGATCTTCTCGAGACGGTGGAGCGCCTGGTCGGGGAAGAGGAGATCCGGATGGACGACCCCGCTCGTCACCTTCGGTCGGGAACCGAGGTAGCGGACGAGGGGGGCGAAGACGGCGGCCCGCAGCGACTCGACCGTCCCGTCCGCGACAGGCGCCGGCTCCGGATGGTCGGCGAGGAATCGGATCGCCCCCTTAGCGGCCAGCCGTCCTTCGGTGAACGAGCCGCTCGAGAACTTGTGGGCGGAGCCGCCGACCGTGTCCCCCGCTCCGAAGAGGCCGACGATCGTGGTCATCCGGTTGTACCCCCAACGGTAGTCTTCCGGGCTCAGGTCCGCGGGTCCGCTGGTCCACGCTCCCGCGCAGACCGCGTGCGAACCGAGCACGTACGGTTCGGAGAGGATCAGCTCGGACGGCTCCCTGCTCGGGTCCGTCCCTTGCGCCGCCCAGGTCACCGCCTGGCCGACGGTCATGTTGAGGAACGCCTCCCAGGCGACCGTCTCCTTCTCGGGGGAGTCGATCACCCGCTCCGTGTGCATGAGGATCGGTCCGCGGCCCTCGAGGATCTCGCGCAGCATCAGGTCGTTGCGCAGACATGTGGGGAGGGGCGTGGCGTCGGCGTAGGCGCCGACCCGCTCGCGCAGGGACGGCCGCCGCGCGACCTCGTAGTTCTCTCCGGCGGCGTTGGTCGCGACCGCCTTGAGGTAGAGGAAGAACGCGCCGACCGGACCGTAGCCGTCCTTGAAGCGCGTGACGACGAGCCGGTTCTCCATCTGCGTCATCTCCGCTCCGAGCCGGATCAAGAGCGCGTACGCCGAGCCGGTCGACCAGGGGGGATACCAGGTCCTGCCCCAGCCTTCGCCGGACGAGCGTGGCCGGAAGAGATGTGAGGCACCGCCCGCCGCCACGATCACGGCCCGGGCCCGGTAGATCCGGTACGTGCCGTCCCGAACCGAGAACCCCACGGCGCCCGCGATGCGGTGAGGATCCGAAGCGCTCGGCAAGAGATGGGTGATCAAGACGTGCTCATCGACCTGGGTGGCGGCGGCCCGGGCGGCTTCCGCGATGATCGGCTTGTACGACTCCCCGTGGATCATCACCTGCCAGCGACCCTCGCGGATGTACTTGCCCGACGCGTCCGTGAAGATCGGCAGCCCCCACTCGTCGAAGAGGTGCACCGAGGAGTCGACGTGGCGCGCCACGTCGTAGACGAGGTCCTCGCGCGAGAGCCCCATGAGGTCGTTCCGGACGTAGCGAACGAAGTCCTCGGGGCGGTTCTCGCCCCAGCGCATGCCCATGTAGCAATTGATCGCGCTCAGCCCCTGAGCGACCGCGCCGCTGCGCTCGATCGCGGCCTTCTCGACGACGACGATCTTGAGGTCGCGTCCCCAGTATCGGGCCTCGAAGGCGGCGCCGCAGCCGGCGAACCCTCCCCCGACGATCAGCAGGTCACAGTCAACGACGGTCGGCGACGACGGAACACCGTCCTCCATCGGATCCCCCCGGGGGCTAGCCCGGGACGGCGGAGATCGTGGGCAGGGCCTCGACCGCGAGGTAATCGGGCTCGAACGCGAGGAGCTCCCCGGCGATCTGGTCCGCCGACGGGGCCGGTTCCTTCGCCGGGGACGGGGTAGAGCCCCACTTCCCCCGGCGTACCGGGAAGGAGAACTCCTTCACGGTGCCGTCGCGCATCCGAATCGTCCAGTAGATACGGTCCGGCGTTCGGTTCGGCACGACGCGGTGGCCCAGCGGAGCGAAGTCGGCGTAGCCGCGGACGTCGATCGCCCCCTCCGGGCAGGCCTTGACGCAGGCGAAGCACTCCCAACACATCGCCGGCTCGACGTTGAACGCGCGGCCGTGGTTAGGATCGATGTGCATGATGTCGGACGGGCAGATGTCGACGCACTGCATGCAGCCCTTGCACTTCTCGGGAGAGACGAACGTCGGCATCGCGCGGTAGAACCGGACGGGGGCGTGCGACCCGGGAGCTCAAGAAAAGGATTGCTCCGCGCGCGGTCCCGACCGCCGAGCGCGGTTCTCACGCGGTTCGCAGCTCCGAGGTCACGCGCTCGGCGAGCTCGGGAGGGAGCGCGCTGAGCCCGTGGGCGCATCGGGCGTGCTCCCGGAATCGGCTCTCGATCTCGCTGGGCGAGGCCGAGCGGATCTGCCACTCGCACGCGAAGCCTAGGTCCCGGCACGCGAGGGCTCTTCGCGAGGGCGGCGCGGCGTCGCTCATGCGGACGCCACCGTGAATCGGCGCCGCACGTGCCGAGGGGTCTCGACCTCGTCGGCGACCGCGACCGCGTAGTCCTCGGCCGAGATGCGGCTCACCCCGTTCGCGTCGACGAGCAGTTGATCGCCGCCGGCCCGGTAGCGACCGGTCCTCGCCCCGGGTTCGACCACGGCCGCGGGCGAGATCACCGTCCACTCGAGCTCGGGCTCCTCCCGATAGATCGACAGCGCTTCGCGATGGGCGTCCGCGACCGGCTTCCACTCTTTCGGAAACTCGGGAGTGTCGGCGAGATGGACCCCCGGTCGGACCTCCAGGCTGCCGGCGCCCCCGACGACCACGAGGCGGCGGACGCCGCCCTTGCGAAGGCCCTGCAGCAGACCTCGGGTCGCCCCCAGGATGACTTCCGGCGACTGGCCAGCCCGCGGGCCGATCGCGGAGATGACCACGTCGGCTCCGCGGACCGCTTCCGCCACGCTGGTCGGGTTCGTGACCTCCGCGACGACGCCGAAGAGCGGCGGCTTGGGTGCCTGGGCTTTTCCCCCCGCCTGCGAGACCACCCGGATCGTGTGGCCGCGATGGACGAGTTCGCTGGTGATGCGGCTGCCGATCATCCCCCCACCACCAAAGACGACGACCCGCATCGGTCCCTTCCGTCGGGTCCGAGGTCGAAGCTCGTATTTGACGTTCGATGGACCGCCCGGATTCGTTCCGCCCTCAGTGCGAAGAATCGCCGAGAACGTTCTCGAATCTCGACGTGAGGGGGGCGACAATACTTCGGTCTGGTACGGATAACCCGCGGCGTTCGTAGTGTTATTATAGCGCACGTTGGTCCCCCCTCCGGCAGCTGCGCGTGCGTTCGCTCGTGCGCGTCCGGGGCCGGGGGCTGCTTACGCACCGGGGAGAACGACAGTACCGAAGCCGACTCGAAATCCTCCGCGACTTTCTGGAGGCCACCCGGACCGCCGGCAAGAAGACCCGCATCATCGGTCTCGCGAACCTGAACCCGTCCTCGTTCGACTTCTACCGCGACTTCTGCGTCAATCTCCAGCTCGTTGAGGAGATCCCCGGCGGCTACCGTCTCACCGCACGCGCGGACAAGGTCCTGGCGGCGATCGAACGCGTGGTGCATCGGGGCGCGGAGCTCGACTCGGCGCTGTCGGAGCTGCAACGTAACGTCAGCCGATCCGGGGCGTCGGCGACTCGTTCGGGGGGCGCCATGCGCTGGGTCTCGAAGTTGGCCTGGCAGGAGGTCGTCGAGTCGGCACTTCAGCCTCCGCCGACGACCGCGAACGGCAAGGAGCCGGTCGTCTCGGTCGACTTCCCCGCCGAGGCCCAGATGGGTTGGATCGCCTCAACGTCCGGGGGTCGCGCCGTGCCGGCGCATCTTCCGTCCCTCGCCTCCCCCAACCTGACCGATGAGCTCCGCCGGCGACTCCCCCGGCCTCGGAGCCGGAACGGGAACGGCCCGTGAGCGCGGAGTTCCCGGTCCGAGCCCAACCCGTACGTCCCCACTACCGGGGTGGATCCCGCCGAAGTTTGCTGATCGCGCTGGGCGCCGCGGGCGCGGCCGTGGTGATCGCGCAGCTCTACTCGCTCTGGGTCGGGTCGCTGAGCGTCGACCTTTCGGTGCTGGCCTACGTGGGCCTCGTGCTCGCCGTCATCGGGTTAATGCTCCTCGCCGCGCGGCTCGACGGCCGCTCGCTGAAGGACTTCGGTTTCTTCGCCCCGGCGAACCTCTCCCTGACCTTGCTCTTCGCCACGCTGTTGCTCATGACGGAGCTCGCGCTCCGACTGGACCCGGGCTTCCTCTTTGGGTTCGGCAAGGTTCCGGCGGCGGCGCCTCTCGGCTTCGGCTACCTGCTGCTGACGGCTCCCTTGCTCGCGGTCGCCGAGGTCGGCTTCTTCTTCGGGTACCTTACGCGGACGCTCAGCCGGTCTCTGAGCCTCCGGAACGCGGTCCTGCTCTCGGCCGGTTTTTTCGCGCTGTTCTCGACGAATCTCCCGTTCCTGCCGATCCTCGGTCCGAGCGCCGCGGTCGAGTACATCTTTTCGACGACGCTGGTCAGCTTCGTCCTCGGCATCCTCGTCGCCCTGTACTACTACAAGTCGCAGTGGAATCTCGTCGGACCCCTCGCCTATTTTGCGTCGGTCTACGCGATCCTTAGCCTCCTCCCTGTCGGCGTCGACTTTCCGAGCTGGGAAATCCAGTTCACCTCGGTGCTGATCGCCGACGCGGTGCTGCTCCTGATCGTCGGCGTCGGACTGCGCGAGCCTCGGCTCCAGTCGCTGCGGTATCTCGGGGAGCGCATCGGGCCCAAACGGTACCGGTTTCGGTACCGGGCTCGGGAGGAGCGCGAGACCCGGGGTCTCCTGTGGACCGGAGCGGTCGTGGGGGTTGTGGCGATTTCGTTCGTCTACGGCCTTCCTCAGGTCCTCGGCACAGCGCACCCGATCCTCGCGATCGCGACCGGGAGCATGGTCCCGACGCTGGAGCGTGGAACGCTCGTGGTCGTGGAGCACGTCGCTCCCGCCGCGATCACGGTGGGAACGATCATCGCGTTCAGCGTGGCGTGCCTCCCCTCACCGACGGTGCATCGCGTGATTCAAATCGTCTCGGGAGGGCCGAACTGGGTCTTCCAGACCAAAGGCGACGCCAACCACGCGAAGGATCCGTGCACGGTCCCGTACTCGGCCGTCGAGGGGGCCGTCGTCGGCATCGTGCCGTACGTAGGCTTCCTGATCCTGGACCCCCTCTTCGCCGCCTCGCTGGTCATTCTTCTAATAGTCATCCCCTTGGCCTGGCGGAGCCCGCGACTATGAAGCCGTCCACGCGCGCCCGACGCGTCGCCGCGGTCCTCGTGGTGGTCTTCCTGCTGACCAGCGTCTGGGCCGCCTACTATCTCTACTCGGAGGTCCGCCCGGCGAATGCTAGCTCGGATGCCCCGTCGCTCGCGAGCTACTCGCAGAACTCGGGCGCATCGTTCGTGGCGAAGCTCTCCCCGAGCGTGCTCTACGACAACGCCACCCAGATCGACGGCGGCAACATCACCCTCTTCACCCCGATCACGCACTGGATCAACGTCACGATCAACTACACCGTGACCGTCAATCGGACGGTCGGGATCTCGGTCGTCGACGCGTTCACCGTAACGCTCGCGACGGACGCGTGGAAGAAGGGACTCTACGACGCGCTCAACGTCACGGACTTCGGCGTGGTCGCCTCCGCGGCGTTGACCTTCACGTACTCCGTGAACGTCACGGCGGTCGTCGCGCTCGAGAACCAGATCGATGCCGAGGTTGACTACCAAGCCTCGGCGTACTATCTCCTGCTCTCGCCCGACATCAACGCTCAACTATCGTCGGGATCCACGGTGGGGTCGGCCGCCTTCGCCCCCGTCCTGAATTTCACGTTCATCGGTTCGCTGATCACACCGAACGGTCTCGCACATGACGCCACGGGGCAGGTGCACGGCCCGACACCGGCTTCGAAAGTCAGCCTCGCGACGGTCCTTCTCCCCGCGCTGCTGCTCGTCGGCTCGGTGGGCAGTCTCGGCGGAAGCGCGTGGGTCGCCTCCCGACGCCCCGAGGACGATCGGCTGCCCCCGCTCGACGATCTGATCCGGCCGTACGAAGAGGCGATCGCCGACACGGCGCGCGCGCCCAAGGAAGCGGTGGCGACGTCGGTTTCCAGCTTCACGGACCTCGTCAAGATCGCGGACACCCTCGGCAAGCCGATCCTACGCCCGATGGGACCCGACGGCTCGCGACGGACGTTCTTCGTCCTGGACGGGCTGCTGGCCTACACGTACCGGTATCCGGCAGGCGGTATGATCGGCTCATCGGGCGCAGCGACCGGCACAGAGATGGCGAGTTCCGGCTGGAGCCCCAAGGCTACGGCGCTGATCCACCGACTCCAGGAGGAGTCCGATCGAGTGCGGACCCTCAAGTTCGAGCCGGCCACGGTCTCCGAAGCCTTGAGTCGGATCCGGCGGGCTCTCGACCTCATCCAGGCCGGCAATGATGACCAGGCCGCGATCGAAGTCGATCAGCTTTCCGAGATGATCGTCGCCGCCGCTCTCCAGAAAGCGGTTCGCGGCTAGGTGGCTGTAAGTCCCCTTGCACCTAAGGTGAGTTCCGTAGGCACACGGTCTTTCTAGCTACAACCTGAGCGATTTGTAAGGACGAACGGCCGAGTACGTTCCGCGGGAGTATAATTCGCCCCGCAAATCCCAACGTGGGTCGCCGGGCGACCTACCGGGAACAAAATGTTGGGAAAGCGCTGGATGATGGGGATTGTGGCGGTCGTGGCCGTTGTGGCGGTCGGCGGAATCGGCTTCTCCGCCTTCACGTCTTCGGCCTACGTGAACGGCAGCGGATCGGCGGGGACTCTGGGACCTCTCTACTTCACGCACGTGAAGGACGTGGACGGTCCGGGCGAGAGCTGTCTCTCGACGATCACAACGACGTATAACACGAGCGACACGTTGAACGTGTATGCTTCCAACCTCGCGCCGGGGGCCTACTGCAACTACTACGAGGTCCTCCACAACGCGGGTAGCCTGGGCGCGGAAGTTTACGCGACGCTCACCTGCGATTCGTCGTACTGCCCTGGCTTCTGGTACGCGGACAACTTTGCGACCGAGGGCTACTCGGGCTCCTCGGCGTACGGCCCGCTCTACATCGGACCGGGCGGCGCGATCTCGTACACGGGCGAACTCGGCCTCGAGCCGACCGACGGGAACGCCTACCAGGGAGTCACGTGCTGGTTCACGATCACCATCACGGCGACCCCGGGGACGTCGTAAACCGCACCGTTCGGGAGCGACCGACCGAAGAGCGGATCGACTAACCCATTCACAAAGGAGGGGAGGGGAGCATGCGGATCCCGCGTCTCGTGTTGCTCGGCGTGGTGCTCGCCACGACGGTGGCCACGTTCGGCGTCGGCTTCGCGGCGTTCACCTCCTCCGCCTATGTCAACGGCCAGGGAACGGCCGGCACGCTGGGGCCTCTGACGTGGGGGACAGGCCCGACGTACGGCGGCTTCGGTAGCGCTCAGTGCAGCGCTACGGTCGGGGAGACGAACTCGCCGTCCGACACGATCTACCTCACGGCGGGCAACCTCGCGCCCTCGTCGTTCTGCAGCTACGGCGACGACCTCTACAACGCAGGCAGCTTGCCGGCGAACGTGACCGAGCAGGTCACCTCGGCGTCCGGGACCCTCTGCGCGGTGCTGTACTACGAGGACCCAATGTTCGACCCGGCGACCCTAATCGGCAGCGGCGGGCAGGTCAGTCCGAACTACCTGATCGTTCCAGCCGATTCGTACGTCCCGTGGGAGGGAACGATCTACCTCTCGGCGGACGCGGGGAACGCCTACCAGGGCACGAGCTGCGCCTTCCAGATCACCCTCACCGGAACGGCCGGAACCTAGACCTCGAACGGCGGTGCACCCGCCGGTCCTTGGGCCGAAGGTGAGAACCTTCGACCGGGGTGCTCGTCGGGATAGAAGGGGCTAAATTTCCCACCTCGTCCCGACGGCACGGGCCCGTAGCTTAGTTTGGCTGGAGCACCCGGCTGATAACCGGGAGGTCGCCGGTTCAAATCCGGCCGGGCCCATACATCGCATCGGTTAGTTCTGCTGGGCATCGCCGGTGACGAGCACGATCGATAGGCTCGGTACCGAGATCGTGCCCCCAGCGAACGTCGACGATAGCGGACTCGCCGAGGCGTTGGTCCACGTCAGCAGGTGAGCCCCGTCGGCGAATCCGGGAACCGAGTTCCCGAATGACAAGCTGACGCCGCTCGTCGAATTCGTATTCACGATCATCAGGCTGAGCTGACCGTCGGTGTTGGTAGTAAGTGCCGCGTGCACCCCGGGGTTCGAGACCGAGACGTTGTACGCCTCGCCAAACAGTTCGGGGAGAAACTGCGACTCGACCGTGTACCGAGCCTGCGGGCCGCTCGATGTGATGAAGCCGTTCTCCCACGTGAACGGATCGAGATTTCCGAGCCCGAGGTTGATCGCCTGCGCCACCTCCGCCGCGTAGAAGACACCGTTGTAGAAAGTGTTCAGGTAGATCGAGAGCGGCTCGGTTCCGCTGACCGAATTGACCTCGGTCACGAAGATCTGGGTCGTGCAGTTCGGGCAGGCCGCATGCACCGCGGACCGGGCCACAGCGACGATATTGGGGAGCGAGTACTCGGCCCCGAGGCCGGAAAAGAAATTCGCCAAGGTCGTATTCTGGGGATCCGGTATGTGGTTGTCCACGTAGGAGTGGATCGAGATCGCGCTCAGATTCGGGCCGTCGAGCGTCTCGAGAGGCGTGATCCACGTGGCGTCGTCGCTGTTGCCTTGTCCGGTGCCCCCCAACCCCACAAACTGGGCCGAAGGCTCCACCGCCCGTACCGCCGCGATGTACGATGCGGTGACGTCGGCGAACTCCTCCGGAGTGGTGCCGCCCGAACAGCCGGAACCCCAGTCCTGCCAAGGGGTCGCAAAGCAGGTCCAAGCCGCCGGCTCGTTGCCCAGCTCCCAGAAGGCGGGGCTGAAGCCGAGCGTGCCGGTGATGTACGCGACCTCGTAGGCCGCTGTGCTCGGCGAATCGATCTCCAGCGGGAGCTGGATGATCGCGTGACAGTCGATCGATCGACAGAGCGCGATGAAATCGCTCAGATTCTCCGGCGCGGCGGTCGTGTTGGAAAAGCCGGGATCGTAGAGCGTGCCGTTGACGAGGTCCATCCGCTCGCCGATGTCGCCGTCGGGGTAACGAAGGTACTGAACGGGCGTGGCTGCGAGGAAGGTGGCGCTCGAGGCTCCGATGTGGACGTCCCCGCGTATCCCCATCCCGTAGAACGCGGACGACATCGCCTCCGGACCCCCGAGAATATCAAGCTCCGCCCCGGGGAATTGCGGGCCCGTCGAGACCCGAGGCGGCGTCAGCACCGACAGCACGAGCAATGTGCCGACAACCACCCCCGCTATCCCAGAGAACGTGAGCACCCCGCCGAGACCCGGCCAGCGCTTTCTGGGAGCCACTTCGTTCGTTAGCGTCCACGACAGAAGAAGAGTGCCCCGGCCGGCGATCCGCGTGGGCCCTGTTCGGAGGGCCGCCGTATCGCCGCCGGGCGCGATCTCAGCGACTCTTCGGCCCGGGAGGCTCGGGAGTCTTGCTGTTCGAGCGGCGGGGGCCCGGCCCCGACCCGGGCGCGTTCGTGCGGCGTTCCACGGCGCGGACTTTCCGTGCCGCCAGGAGAATCAGAACCAACAGTCCCGCCCCGACCGCGCCGATGATCGCGAGCTGCTGGTAGAGCGAAAGCGATTCGATATCCCAGATGAGCCCGCCGGAGGTGTGCGGAACACGAGCGGCGAGCAGCTCGTGATCAGACCGACCCCCCGAGTCATTTACCCAGATGTTGACGAGATAGACGGCCGACAGAGCGAACGTGTGCTGGGGGGCGGCGAGCGAGGAGCTCGCACCGTCCCCGAACAACCACGAATAATGGTAGGGAGCGACCCCTCCCGTGATGCTCACGGAGAACGCCATCGCTCGCCCCGAGAACACTCCCACGGGCACGGCCGAGGCTGTAAAGGACAGGCCGGGCGAGACGACCAGTTCGACGGACGCGTTCAGCTCCACACCCGCCGCATCGCTCGCATTCACTGTGGCGTTCATCACGCCCGTAGTTTCCGGCGTGAACGACACGCTGGGCAGGCGAGAGGTCCGACCGTCGGGTAATCTCCAGAGATAGGAGAACGGTGCAGCACCTCCGGTGACGAACGCCACCAGTTGCGTCGCCACGCCCACGTCGATACGGCTCGGTGTCGCATTTGCGAACAAGGCCGGGCGGTCGCTCACGGGCACGGTGCGTGAGAGGTTCACGATGGTGCCGGTCCCGTCCTGGGTGCTCACCTCGATCGAGTAGTTTCCCGGGCTCGAGAACACGTGCGCCACGGCGAGTCCCGCCTGAGGCGCGGAGCCGGAAAAGAGCCACGTCGCCGAGTAGGGTGGAGTCCCGTCGCTCGGGTTGAGTTCGAAGGACGCCGGGTAGCCGGCGTCCACGGCCGTCGGAACGCTAAGGCCCGGGGCGAAGGTGTGGACGCTGAGGGAGACGTTGCTCCCGCTCTGTACTCCCACGGCATCGGTCACGTTCAGCTGGGCAAGATAGACACCAGCCCTCCGGTAAGCGTGGGTCAAGTTTACGGCATTCGACGTGCCGCCGTCGCCGAATGCCCACGCCCCGGTCGGCGAGTCTCCGCCGGACACCGTAGCGAAGAACCCCACGGACTGATTCGTCTCGGGAGCGCTGCTCGTGACTCCCGGTGTAACGGAGAGCCCGAGTTCGAAGGCCCAAGTGCTGCTTGAGGCGCGGCCTGAGCTCTGGTTACCACCGAAGACTAGCGCAGGGAGCTCGGACCCCTCGCTTTCGGTGAAGCCCGAGGCGATCGAGCTGCCGTAGGCGGGCCCGTCCGACGTGACCAGTCCCGAGTCGTTAACCCACACCAGAGTGTCTGTGCCCCAAAGTTCGGTGGGTGAAGATGCTCCCGCGGGCGAGCCGTAGGCATAGACCCAGTTGGATACTGGATCCCAGAACAAGAACGCCAATTGAAAATCGCCCGGGGGATACGCCGTCTCGCTGAGAGGGCCGGTCGCGTTCGTCCAGCTCCATCCATCGTAGAACCACGTGCTCTGAGCATCCTGTCGCGCGCACTCGGCGCAGCTCTGATTGAGTCCGCCGAACAGCACGATCGTCCCGTTGGCCGGACCTACCACCGCATCGTCGGCGAGCCCCTCGGAAGCGAGGCCCGGAGGACCCGGCCCCCGGGTCGCGGCGGCGAGTCCCACGTCGGTCCAGCACCCGCTCGACTCTGCGGGGAGACAGCTCGCACTCGCTTGGAAGGCCCACGTAGCATCGGACTGCCGGTGGCAGCCGAGCGCGAGGCATCCTCCGTAGAGCAGAGTACCGTTCATCCCCCAGGACGTCATCGCACTCGAATAGACCGCGGGGGGACCGGGAGCGACCGAGGGTAGCATCCTCCACCCTGTCCCATTGAACAACCAAGTGTCGTTCATCGGGCAGACTTGGCCACATCCTCCGTACATCACGATCGACTCGACCCCGGGCTGGGAGTCGTACGCTAGCGACGCGTCGACGCGTCCCGGCGGCGAGGCGCCATTGAGCGTCGCCTCCCTCCACTCACCGCCCTCCAAAATCCACGTGGAATTCGAGAAGGTGCCGCCGACCCATCCCCCGAAAAGCACCGCTTCCCCGAGCAAAGGATCCCAGGCGAAAGACCCGTTGGATGAACCCGGCGGCCGAGTCGGTGACGCCGTCGAGAGCTGAAACCCGAGAGCGGCATCATTCGGGACAGATCTCGCTTCACAACTCGGGCCCCCTCGAGTCACCTCTGAGCACTGTTGGGATGTCCGAACCGCGGACGAAACCGGAATTCCTGGCCCCACGCCAGGATTCGCAACCGACTGTCTCGAATCTGCCGCGCCGAGACTCACGGCGAACGACGAACCAACGGCTCCTTCCGAGAGGAGTAGCACCGCGACCGCCGCCAGCAACGTAAACGACCAGGCTGCAGCAGCCAGACCCTTCGTCATTTACGGAATCCCAGATGGGTTAGAGATATACGCACATACCCCTATCGGAGTCATTTCCGACCAACATGATGCCGAGAGCTCGAAGCAATAGGCGCAGAATCCGCGCCACTTCCCTGTTACTTGTCGGACTGCTGATTTGCCTCCTGCTTTCCTCGATAGAGCCCGGCTCCCCCGCAGGCGGCGGAATCTCAGCGAACGACATGGCTGCGGCCCCCAACGTAACCGAGTCGCCGACGGGTTCGCCGACGCCGGTCGAATTCAACCAGACCCCCATCAACGTATCCTCGCTCTTCTGGGGTACGACTATCAACGTCCGTTACAGCATGGTTTCCAACGAGGAGGAAATGATCGCCTCTTCCCCGGCGAGGGTGCTGGTCTGGCCGGGAGGGAACGCAGGTGACGACTACGATCTGCTGAACAACACCATCGTCACCGTAGCAGGAGGAAAGGCGGTCTTCTCGCCTGAAAACTCGTCTAACTTGACCCAGTTCCACACCCTCTGCGTTGAACTCTCGTGTACTCCAATTTTCCAGGTCACGGGGGAGTACGACAGTCCGACGATAGCCTACGACGAGGTCCAAGACATCGCAGCGGTTTGGGGCAGCCTGAACGGCACCTACTGGGAGGTGGGAAACGAGCCTACACTCTGGAAGCACTGGCCCTACGCGTGGAACGAGTGGGGCGAATTCGACTCGGACGGGGATCGACCATCGGCGCAGGCGTACGCCGAGGAGGTCGAGGCGTACATACCCTACATGCGGGAAGCCGCCCCGGGGCAGAACCTTCTCTTCATCGGAATCCCCGCCACGGGAACATCCTCGTCGATCAACGGAGAACCCCAGGGTAGCGCGCTCTATCAGTGGATCTACAACACGACGTACTATAACGGCCCCAACTTGGCGGCGGTGGCGTTCCACGAATACCCTGCGGCGGGTCAGAAGCTCGGGAAATCCGGTTACGTAGCGCCTACGCTCGCCGGATTTTATGCCGCGTTGAACGGAGCGGACAACATTTCGACTAGGATGGCAATCTCCGACGAAGCTATCCAAGCTGCCGAGGCGGCGTCCAAGTGCACGGACTGCCACATATCGGTGTTCCTCACAGAACTGGGTTCGGCGCTATCCCAGCGACCTTACGGCATGGCCTTCAGCCCTGGCTTCGCGGGGGCGCTGAGCATGGGCGTGCAGATCATTCAGTCGATCGACTCGGGCGTCGCCAACCAAGACCTCTACAGCAGCTTCTCGCCCTCGAATAATTCCTGGGAAAACACGACAGGTAACATCCGCCCGGAGTACGAGCTATACGCAGATCTTCTGCCGCATCTCGGGAACGTGGCCTACGGTGCCTCACTCGGACCGACAAACGGTACCGGTTACGCGATCGGAACCGTCGACACGAACGACGGGGACCGGGTGGATCTGATGGTGATCAACACCGGAATCGAGGCGAGCCAGTCGTTGGCGTTTGCGCCGCGACTCCCGAATGTTGCCGGGGTCGACTACGCAGATGCCCCGGTGGAGGTCTGGACATGGAGTGGAACCGTGACGAACGCTTCGTCGTCCAACGCCAACGTTACGCCGGCTACCCCGGCGCCCACGGCCCGCCTGTTCGAGTCCGGGCTCCCCGCGAGCTGGACTCTTCCGCCTCAAAGCATCGCCGTGTTCGAAGCGTTTCCGCGAACATCGAATGCGACGCAGGTAAGTTTCACGGAGAAAGGGCTGCCCCCCACGTACTCCACGTTCTGGTTTCTGAATGTGAGTGGAAGGACCTATGCCACAAACGGTTCGTCATTTGATGCGTTTCTCCCCACCTCGAACGCTACGTTGCTCGGTCCGGGAATCCCGGTGCCGTTCGGGACCGACGCTGCCCGGGCCCGGGAGAGACTCTTCCCCGCTCCTTCGAGTCCATTGACCGTAGCCGGCGTGCCGATCAACGTCTCGGTTCCATTCGTAGACCAATGGAGGGTGACGGCGAATGCCACCCCGGCCGGAGATGGCTCCGTCGACCCAGGGGCCGCTTGGGCCACGGCCGCTGAACCAGCGACCATTACCCCTCGACCCTCGCCCGGCTACGCCTTCACCTATTGGTCCGGATTCGGCAGTGATCAACTGGTCTTCCCCAATTCGACCTCGAACACTGGGGGCGAGGGCAAAAATGGGAGCTATGTCGGACCTGACTACGTCGCGACGGTCGACCCCACCGGCTGGATAACGGAGGTTGCTCACTTCGCGAGGGGCTATCCGATTTTGTTCGAAGAGTCGGGACTCCCCGAGGGTACGCCATGGTCGGTGGACCTGCGTTCGTCGTTTGACGAGAACGGAACCATCGAAACCGGAACATATCTCGTGTCTTCGGTTACGGACGTCGCGGTCCTGGAAGCCTCGAACGGCACGTACGGCTTCACGCTCGGCACGGTCCCGGGCTACCAGGTCGGCGTGAACGGCACGGAGCACTACGACTTTTCCGTCAGCGTTTCGGGCCGGCCCGCCACGGTTCAAGTGGTCTACCGGCTTCTTACCCCGCACAAGACCGAGTACGAGGTCGCGTTCGAGGAAGTTGGCTTGCCCGCGGGGACGAAGTGGTCCGTCGCCGCGGGCGAGGACGTCTCGACGGTGATCGGCAACTCGACGAACGTGACCCGGGAGTCGATCACGCTCAGCACCACCACCAGCTCGATCATCTTCCTCGAAGCCGACGGAAGCTACGGCTACCATGCCTCGTCGATCCCCGGCTACCGAGCCCGCCCGGCATCCGAAGGGTACCGGGTCAACGGTTCCTCCATCGTTATCCCGGTGGTGTTCGGACCAGTGCTGTATGATGTCGTGTGGATGGAAGCTGGCCTCGAGTCGAATCTCTCTTGGACCGTCGGGCTTTCGGATGGACTGTCCAACGTAAGTCACGGCGCTTGGACGACTCTCAAAGTTCCGAACGGAACGTATTCCTTCCAAGTCGATCCGGTGGCCGGTTATCGCGCCGAGGGCGCGATCGCGGGCACCTTCGTGGTGAACAATTCGTCGCTGCGCTTCTCGCTCGACTTCTATCGCTCGACGTACGAGATCCGGTTCACGGTCACCTCGTCGTCCTCGATTCTGGGAACGTGGGTCGTTCGATTGGCGAACGCGTCGATCACGAGCTCGACGAGCGCCGCAACCTTCTCCGAACCGAACGGATCGTATACCTACGATATCCAAGCACCGGCCGGCTTTGTGGCGAGCCCCTCGCATGGTAGCGTCCTGATCGACGCGGCGCCCAAGCTCGTCATGCTGAGCTTCGACTCGACGGCGCCGACGGTAACTCCGATCTGGGTCCTTGCGGAGCCCGCCCTCGTCGTGGCGGGCGTCCTCGCGTTGTCCGGCGGACTAAGTTTCGGTCTCATCCGTCGGGCCCGACGGCGTTCCACGGAGGAAGGCCGCTGACCGCGCCCAAGTCGTTCGCCACCGTCTAGGGGGCCGGGTCAGCGGGGCGATGCAGTTCTTCTCGGTGCTTTACGGCGCTCTTGAGTGGTTCCTGAGTCTCCTCCGCGCTATCGGTTTCCCTCTCGGGGCCCTCCTCGTGGGGCTCGGTCTCGGACTGCTCGTCTACGTCACAGTCGTGTCCTTGGAGCGTGCGCCCTCAACCCCCGAGGCCGGCACCGTGAGGATCGCTCTGGTTCCGGGCGGTGAGGGCTGGTCCGAGGACCGAGACGATGTCTCGGACCCCACGCGGAGGATCACGACGGTCGAGGTACACTCGGCCACCGGTACCACGCGAGTCCGAATGTCCGGTGCGGGCGTCTCTCCGTCCGTACCGGGACGGAGGGCACTTCGGTTCGTTTTCGAATTGATCGGCTTATTCGCGCTCTTCGCGGTTCCCCTCCTTGTCCTCTATCCGATCATCTTCCAATACTACGACCACGTGGTCGCCCTCGTCGGCGTCGTCCTCTATTTTCCGCTCAAGTGGCCCGGGGTCTACGCAGTGGGGGTCGGGACGCTTGTCGTTCCCGACTACATCTTTCCGATGTATCTCGCGTTCATGGCCGCCTTCGCCTGCGCCAGCGGCCTTGTGACCAATCGCCCGCGCTACACTCCGCGGCGACGCGCCCGAGCGCTCGCGACGGTTCTGATCTATGTCGGGGTTGAGCTGGTCATCGACGCGCTGTTCTTCACGGTCCCGGGAGCGACCCTGCGAAACTTCGCGCTCCTCATCCGAGTCCTAACCGGCGGACTGTTCATGGCACTCCTGACCTACTGCGCATTCTATCTCCCGACGCCGCAGCGGATCACCCCCAGGCCGTTTCCCCGAGACCGCGCCGCGATCGGCCTGTTCCTCGGTATGGGGGTCCTCGCGGTGGCCATCTCGGCGACCGGACTGCTCCTGCTCACCCGGTACCTCGATCTTCAGCACATCGATACCGGCTTCACGATCTTCCTCTTGGTGCCGGTGCTTTCGCTGCCAATCTTTGCGCTGACGACACGTCCTCTCTATTTTCGGCAAGTGCGACGCAGAAGCCTACCGCCGCTCTCGGTGTACCACCCGTCTGTCTCCATCCTGATCCCGGCGTACAACGAAGAAGAGTGGATCGCAGGCTGCATCCGCTCGGCCGATCTTGCCGCGGCGAAGTACCCCGGTTCGGTTGAGTTGATCGTCGGCAACGACGGCTCGACGGACCGGACTTCCGAGCTCGCTCGGCAGGCGATCGCCCAACTCAAGCACAGCACCGGATTGGTTGTCGATCTACCCCACGGCGGGAAGTCCAACGCCCTGAACGGGGCACTCGCGCTCGCTAACGGCGAGATCGCTCTCCGCCTCGATGGGGACACGTACATCTCGGAGACGCCCGGGTTCGCCGCGATGATCTCGCACTTCGCCGACCCGGAGGTCGGTGGGGTCCAGGGAGCCATCCACCCTCGACAGAAGCAAGGGTGGACCCGAAAGCTGCGAGCCCTCGAGATCGCCTGGCTCCACTATATGCTCAGGCCGGCCGGCATGGCCACGCGTTCGACCGAGGTCCTCGACGGACTGTTCTCCGCGTTCCGGCGCGCGGACTTGGTGGAGCTGGGGGGCTGGGTCCCCTGGAACGGCGAGGATTCGGAGATCTCGATACGAATACAGCGCCTCGGCTATCGCGTGCGGCTGGAGTTCGGGGCGCTCGCGCTCGAGGACGTGCCGCACGACTACGACTCGCTCCGGCGCCAGCGCGTACGCTGGTCCCGAGGCATCATCATGGCGAACGGCCAGCACTATCCCGCCCTACTCGGCCCGTACCCCGAGTTCGGCGGGCTGGGGGTACTCTTCTGGCTCCTGCTGATCATCCGTTCGGGAGTCCGGAGCCTCGTCTATGTCTTCCTCGCCCTCTTGATCCTCTTCCTGGGGGTTCCGGGACTGATCTACACTCTGATCCTGCTCGCGATCGCCACCGGCGTGCGGGCCGTGCCCCTAGGCTATTTCCTGGTCAAGATGGGTCGGGCGGACGTCTTGCTGTGGATCCCGTTCTTTCCCGTCGCGAACATCATCAAGCAGAACTTCCGGTTCGAGGCGTTCGGGACGCTGGGCCCGGGGGCCACGGCAGAGTACGTCTAGGTCGGCACGCCCGGTCGGGCGACGGAAGAGGTTGGGCTCAACGGCGCGGGTGGAGGTATCGGGACCCTCAGCTGCTCCAGGTGACGCTCACCGTCTGATCCGCGCTCGCCACGGTCACCGCTCCCGTGGCCGGGGTCGGCGTGTATCCCGAGGTCGTCGGAATCGCGAAGGCGTACAGCCCGCTCGGGTCCCAGAAGGTCAACTCCTTGCTGGTCGAGCTGAGCGTGATACCGTTGAGCGTCACGCTCCACTCCGTACCCGAAGGAAGACCCTTCTCCTTGAACTCGACCGTGTAGAGCAAGAACGGCAGCAGCGGGTGGTAGTCCCCGTTCACCGTGATCGCGCCTCCGTCGTTGTATGGCAGGACGTGGTACGGGTCTTCCTGACTCCCGTAGTTGGACCAGTAGTTCCCAGCCACATACGACAGCCCCAAGATGCTGCCCGACAGCTCCCAGCCGTTCACGACGCGCACGTTCGACGCCGGCTGGGGTTGCACGTACCATCGGTCGACGTACAGCGCGGCTCCGCCGGTGTAGATGTTGTAGGTCGGAGTCCACGCCGTGACGGGCGTCAACCACGCGTTGTTGTAGATGAGGTCGCCGGACTCCCAGAGGATCAGCCCGAACTGGTAGCCGTAGTAGCCGACCGCTCCCGGGTTCGGCGCCGCGGCCGCGACGGGCTCGAAGACATTCCCCCAGACCGTGTTCTGGGTCCCGCCGAAGAAGATCAGCCCGTCGCTCATCACCTGGAAGGTGTTCCCGGCAACGAGGTTGTTGCTCGAGTACCAGAAGACGACGGAGGCCTCCGTGAATCCGGTGTCGTCCGCGAAGATCCAGCCGGTGATCAGCGGCGTGTCCACGATGGAGACGTGCTCCACATCGATGTACCCCTGCTCGAGGTAGTTGGCCGTCGGTAGCCCCTCTTCGGCCACGACAGCGGCTTCGGGTTGGATGGTGTAGGCGAACTCGAAGGACGGCGCGTCATACACCGCGACGTAGGCCGTCGTACCCGCGAGCAAGATGCCGGTGAACACTGGGAACAGATAGTCGTTGAACTGACCAAAGAGCGGATTGATCAGTCCGACCTGATTGTTGTAAAGGACGTACGGATCCGAGATTGTTCCGATCCCACTCTGCGAAATCCCCGCCAACTGCGCATTGCCGAACGCCCACAGCGGGGTGTACACTCCGAGCGCCGGGTCCCAGGCCAGATTGAGCGAGACCGCGGCGTCGCCGAAGAGCGTCAGCTTGACCGGCTTATACTCGCTCATCAGCACGTCATAGCTGTATGTTCCGGGCGGTAGCCAGTACGTCGCATAGCCGCTCGCGGGAACCGGCGCCCAACCCGCCGCGCTGCTGTTGAAGGGCGAGCCCTGCGAGACAAAGATGAACGCGTTCGACGGGTTCACGGCGACCGACTGCTCCACCGCCCCGGCCTTGACGGAGCCTTTGATGCCCCACAGCGGGTACAGCAACGAAGGACCGCTCGCGATGTCCGCGACCGGGTTCGACCCGCCGCTCGACCACTCGGCGATGCCGGCCGAGGTCTCCCCGGTGTCGGTTCCGAAGTCGTAGGCCGAGGGCACGTCCTTGTACGTCGCCGAACCGTTCGGTAGAGTCCAGAGGCCGAAGGAGCCGGCGATGTTCTCGAGGTTCGTCTCCGAGCCCCCGCCGGGCCCTCCGAGCATGATCTCGGCGTCGTTCAGAAGGAAGCCCGTCGGGTTGGCGGACTCCCCGTTGATCTGATACGTCGGCGAGGGCGACGGCCCCGTCGGCGTGGCGACGCCGGTCGAGTTGAACTCTGCGAAGTCGTACGAGCCCGAGACCGACATCGTCGAGTTGGTCAGGGTGTAGTTGAAGAAGACGGTCGGGCGGTCGTTGTAGACCGTCGCGTTGTTGTAGGTCGTGATGGTGAACGGCGGCGCGATCGTGTACGACTGCAAGCCGATCCCGATGTAGACCTCGTTGCCGTACACCGCGCCGAGCGGCCCGTGGGCGTAGATTCCGTTCGCCGGGAAGTCGAAGTACGGGTTCGAGAAGTTCCAGATGTTATCCTCGAACACCAGGAGGTCGGAGCTCGCGTAGTAGACCGGGACGTTCTGGATCCAGTAGTCGTTCGCGGTGGATCCCAGCACATCGACGTTCGTCAGCACGGTGTTCTCCTGAATCGTGAACTGGTCCGGTCCAGCGGCCCCGAGATAGAGCGGCTCGACGGTGTTCAACGTCACCGCTGCCTCGACGCTGCTCGTGTAGGAGATCGTGCCGACGTTCTGGCCGTGGACCTCCTGGATGCCGAAGTCCCCGAGGCCCATCGGCGCGGGCGAGCTCGTGTAGAGGGGAGAGACAACGCCGTTCGTCACGGCGACCGTGGGATCAAAATTCGGAAGGAAGACCTCGCTCATCGGCGCGTTCGAGGTCTTCAGCGCACCGAGGACTTTCCCCTCGACCGGAGCGTTCGAGGACGCGGTGCTCGAGGCGCTGGGCGACGAGATCAAGCCGGCGGTCGACGCCGGACTCACCGTCCGGCTGGACGAGGATGCGGTGTTCGTCGCCGCATGGGACGCCGAGCCGCCTCCCGGCGCGCCGACGGTCATCGCGCTGACCCCCGGGCTCATCATCACGGCCGCGATCACGAGAACAAGGGTTAGCACCAGACCTCTTCCGAAGCCCGACATGGCGCCCCTTCGAACCCCGGGAGGCGCTTAACGTACATCCAAAAATCTCCGGAGAAAACCGAGATTTTACGCCGAGAAACGACCCGCGTGCGCATGGCTCCGCACCCGTCCGCATCAAGGCGGTTGGGCGCAATGTTCCTTGC
>JASHVA010000100.1 GCA_030039715.1 Thermoplasmata archaeon
CGTTCGACAGGAGCACGCCGCCGACGTCCCAGAGCAGCAGCGACACGTCAGCCATGTACCGCCCCGGCGAGGCGCGTTAGCCCGGCCCGCGCATCGGTCCCGAGGTCGATGCGAAGGACGCGACGTTGCTTCTGACACATCGCCTGGTAGTCGCCGAGCGACTGCGCGCGGATCAGCTGGGCGAACGTGAAGCTCTCGCCCGGCACGGCGAGGTCGGTGTGGGGAGTGTCGACGAGCTGGAGGAAGAGCCCGGAGTTCGGGCCCCCCTTGTGGAGCTGGCCGGTCGAGTGGAGGAAGCGGGGACCGTAACCGAACGTGGTCGCGACGTTCAGCTGCTCGAGGAGGCGGCGGCGCAGGTCGTCCAGGGCGCTCGAGAGATCGCTCGCCGGAGCGAGGTAGGCCTGGATCCCGACGTAGTCGCCCGGCCGCGCCGAGGCGAGCCACGCGGCGAAGGCGCCCGCGAACTCCGGACCGTCGACCGACACGGTGACGACGCCGGCGTCGGCGGGGGCGCCGGCGGGCTTCGCCATCGCCTGGCGGGCGAGCTCCTTCGCGAGTTCGACGTCGGGCTGGTCGTACGGGTCGATGCCGACCACGCTCCCCGCGCTCGCGACCGCGACCTCCCAGCGGAAGAACTCCTCGCCGATCGAGATCGGCTCCGGCACGCGGATGCGGACGACCGGGAACCCGGCCGCCTCGAGGCCCGAGACGTGCGCCGCGAGGCCCCCGTCCAGGTGGCCGTCGTCCTGGATCTCCACGAACAGCCGGTCCCCGCCGTAGTGCTCGGGCGAAACGCGGGGCTCGTCGACGACGGGAACGATCCCCTTCCCGATCTTGCCCGTGCTCTCCGCGACCAGCTGCTCGGTCCAGACGGGGAACGCCGCGAGCGAGCCGCCGCCGTAGAACGTGAGCTTGTCCTTCCCGCGCGTCGCCAGCGCGCCGACCACCGCCCCGAGCGCGAGTCCCGGACTCTCCGAGACCGAGACGGTCGGGGCGCAGGCCTCCGCCATGGCCCAGGCCCGGCCCAGGAGCCGGCGGAGGTCGATGCCGATCAGCGCCGCCGGAACGAGGCCGAACATCGTCAGCGCGGAGTACCGCCCGCCGACCGTCGGAAGGGCGAGGAACACCGCGCGGAAGCCGTCCTTGCGGGCCAACGCCTCGAGCGGCGTACCGGGGTCGGTGATCGCGACGAACGAAGGTCCCGGGTCCTTCCCCGCGCGGCGAACGGCGTCGGAGAAGAACCGGTAGAAGGAGAGTGGCTCGGTGGTCGTGCCGGACTTGCTGGAGACCAGGAACAGCGTACGCGCGATGTCGATGCGATCCCGAAGGGCGGCGATCGCGTCCGGGTGGGTCGTGTCGAGCACGAGGAGCTCCGGGAAACCGGGCGCGCTCCCGAAGACGCCGCGCAGCACGTCGGGCGCGAGGCTCGAACCGCCCATCCCGAGGACGATGACGTGACGGAATCCGGCAGTGCGGACCTCGTCGGCGAACGCGCTCAGCCGGTCGATCTCGTCGTGCATGAGTGCGGGGAGCTGGAGCCAGCCCATCCGGTCGGCCACGTCGCTGGGTGGGGCGGCCGGCCAGAGCGTCGGGTCCTGCTTCCAGAATCGCTCCGGATACCGGTCGGCCTGCCATCGGGCCTGGAGCGCGTCGACCGCGGCGTCGTCCGCCCCGAGGTCCCAGGACTGGGGGTCGAGCCGGCCCTCGAGGAGGGTCCGGCGCTTCGTGGTCAGCGAGTCGACCAGCTGCTGGTAGGAGTCCGCGAACAGCTTCACGCCCTCGTCCTGCAGGGTTCGGCAGGTCGCGGCGAGGTCGACCCCGACCGCCCGCGCGCGGTCGAGCGTGGATCTCGCCTCGTCGAGGCCCGTGGTGAGGAGGTCCCCCCGGACCACGCCGTGGTCCTCGAACGCGGTCACGGTCGCCGGGGGGATCGTGTCGATCGTCTCGGGACCGACGAGTTCCTCGACGTAGAGCGTATCGCGGTAGTGCGGGTCCTTCGTGCTCGTGCTGGCCCAGAGCACCTTCTGCGGGCGCGCTCCCCGAGACGCGAGCGACGCGAAGTTCGCCCCGTGGAACAGCTCGAGGTACTTCGCGTAGACGACCTTGCAGTTCGCGATCGCGACCTTGCCCTTGAGCGCGCCCGCCGAGGGGTCGGGGGACGCGCCGAGCGCCCGATCGACCGCCGTGTCGATGCGGCTGACAAAGACGGACGCGACGGAGGAGACCCGCGTCGGGTCGGGCGCCCGGGCGACGCCCCGCCGGTACGCTTCCGCGACCGCGGTGTACTGCTCGAGCGAAAAGAGGAGCGTGACGTTGACGCTGATGCCCTCCGAGATCAGCTGCTCGATCGCGGGGACGCCCTCCGGGGTTCCGGGGACCTTCACGAGGAGGTTCGGCCGATCGACTTCCTTCCACAGTCGCCGGGCCTCGGCGACCGTGCCCGCCGTGTCGTGGGCCAGCCGCGGGGAGACCTCGAGGCTTACGAAACCGTCCGTCCCGCGCGTGCGGTCGAAGACCGGGCGAAGAACATCGGCGGCGGCGCGGAGGTCTTCCACCGCGAGGCGCTCGAAGAGCTCCGTCGCCGGGAGGCCGGGGTCCCGTTCGAGGAATCGCCGCAGCGCGTCGTCGTAGTCCTGGCTGCCGGCGATCGCCTTTTCGAAGATGGTCGGGTTGCTCGTGACGCCGGTGATCCCGTCGGATTCGACCATCCGTCGCAGTTCGCCGGTGGTCAACAGGCTGCGCCGGATGTAGTCGAGCCAGGGAGATTGGCCGTGGGCGAGCAGCTCCTTGAGGCTCGTCATCGGGCCTCCGCCGCGACCGGCGTCGCGAGCACGGAACGAACGACCTCGATCACGTGGTCGGCCGTGAACCCGAACTCGCGCTGCAGGACGGGGCCGGGGGCGGACGCGCCGAAGTGGTCGATGCCGATCGCCCGCCCGGAAGAACCGGTGTACCGCTCCCACCCGAGCGTCACGCCGGCCTCGATCGACACGACCGGGATGCCGGGCGGGAGGACGCCCGCGCGGTAGTCGGGCGACTGCTCATCGAAGACGCGCCACGACGGAAGAGAGACGACGCGCGCCGCCACTCCCTGTGCCCCGAGCCGCTCCTGGGCCTCGAGCGCCAGCGCCACTTCCGAGCCCGTCGCGACGAGCACCACCGCCGGCCGACCGCCCGGCGCCTCCTGGAGGATGTAGCCTCCGCGGAGCGACCCGGTGGCGATGGGGTACCGATCGGGGTCGAGCACGGGGACCTTCTGCCGCGTGAAGACGAGCGCCGACGGTCCCGTCCGCTCGAGCGCGAGTCGCCAGGCCACGACCGACTCGTTCGCGTCGGCGGGTCGGAACACGGTGAGTCCAGGGATCGCCCGAAGGCTCAGCAGATGCTCGACCGGCTGGTGGGTCGGCCCGTCCTCCCCCATCCCGATGCTGTCGTGCGTGAAAACGAAGATCGCATGGGTCTGTTGGAGGGCGGCGAGCCGGATCGACCCGCGGGCGTAGTCGGAGAAGACGAGGAACGTCCCGCCGTATGGGATCAAGCCTCCGTGGAGGGCCAGGCCGTTCAGCGCGCCGACCATCGCATGCTCTCGCACGCCGAAGTGGAAATTGCGTCCGATCGCCTCACCGGGTTCGTAGTCGGGAAAGCCCGGGAGCAGCGTCTTCGTCGACGGCGAAAGGTCGGCGGCCCCCCCGAGCAGGGCGGGGAGCCGCGGGCCGAGGATCGTGAGCACCTTCTGCGACGCGTCGCGCGTCGCGACCGCGCCATCGGCCGGTCGGAACGTCGGCAACGCATCGCTCCAGCCGGCGGGGAGTCGGCCGGCCCATTGCTCCTCGAACCGCCGGACACGGTCCGGGTCCCGGGACCGCAGCCGCTCGCGCGTCGTTTCCCACTCGGCCTGCCACGCCGCGCCGCGCCGCCGGGCCGCGCCGAGGTGCTCGCGGACCTCGTCGGGGATCAGGAACGGCGGGTCGAGCGGCCAGCCGAGCCGCTCCTTCGTGGCGCGGAGGTTGGCCGGGCCGAGCGGCTCTCCGTGGGCCTCCCGAGTGTCCTGCACCGGGCTCCCGTACCCCAGATGCGTGCGGATCCGAAGGAGCGAAGGTCGCTGGCGCTCGTCCCGGGCCTCCCGGATCGCACGGTCGATCGCGTCCAGGTCGTTCCCGTCCTCGACATGCAGGACGTGCCAGCCGTACGCCTGGAAGCGGCGGCCGACGTCCTCGGTGAACGTCCACGACGTCGGGCCCTCGAGCGAGACGTGATTGTCGTCGTAGAGGTAGATCAGTTTCCCGAGACCGAGATGGCCGGCGAGCGAGGCGGCCTCCGAGGCGACGCCCTCCATCAGGTCGCCGTCGGAAACGATCGCGTAGGTGTAGTGGTCGATCAGCGGCGCGTCGTCCGTGTTGTACACGGCCCCGAGATGCCGCTCCGCGATCGCCAGGCCCACGCCCATCGCGAAGCCCTGTCCGAGGGGTCCGGTCGTGGCCTCGACGCCGGGCGTGTGCCCGTACTCCGGGTGACCCGGGGTCTCGCTGCCCCACTGGCGGAACTGCTTCAGCTGCTCGAGCGGGAGGTCGTAGCCCGTGAGGTGGAGCAGCGCGTACAAGAGCGCCGACCCATGTCCGGCGGAGAGCACGAACCGGTCTCGGTTCGGCCACTTCGGGTCGGCCGGATTGTGGCGGAGATACCGGTCCCAGAGGACGTAGGCCATCGGCGCGGCCCCCAGCGGGAGACCGGGATGCCCGGATTTCGCCTTCTCGACCGAGTCGACCGCGAGGAACCGGATCGTGTTGACGCTGGTCTGGTCGAGCTCGCTCATCCGGGAGCGGGGAAGGCCGGAGGTAGGAAAAGCTGACGGATGCGGCGAGCGACTCTGGCGCCTTCGACTTATAGGACCGGTCCGTCCGCCCTCGAGGGAGCGATGCCCGAGATCGAGCCGCCGGTCGCCCGCGGCAAGTTCGAGGTTACGTTGACCCCCACGCCGGACGAACCGGTGCCCGTCGGCCCCACCCTCGGCCGGATGCTCCTCGCCAAACGGTTCCACGGCGACCTCGAGGGGATCAGCCAGGGGCAGATGCTGACCGCGATGACGTCCGTCGACGGCTCCGCCGGTTACGTGGCGATCGAGCGCTTCGCCGGCGCCCTGAGGGGCCGCAAGGGCTCGTTCGTGCTGCAGCACGACGGCGTGATGGACCGCGGGCTCCCCAAGCTGAGCGTCAGCGTGGTGCCGGACTCCGGGACCGAGGAGCTCGCGGGCATCACCGGGAACATGGAGATCATCGTGACCGACGGCGAACACTCCTACGAGTTCCGCTACTTCCTGCCGATGCCCGACGGCCCGACGACCGATTCGTCGGCGTAGACGGTCCGCTCACGCCCAACTGGCGGACGGAGCCGGCCGCCAGCGGGACCACTCGGTCTCCGCGAGGCACGCGCGGCATTCCATCGACTCCACGTCGAGGGCCGCGGCCGCGTAGAACATCACCTCGGGCCCGACGAGCGGCCGCTCGCAGTGGGCGCACTTCAGCTGCTGGACGGCCGCGATCGGGCTCCCCCAGCCGTCCGTCGGGATCGGGTTCGTCTCGCTCGGAGCGCTCCCGGGCGCCGGCGCGCGGACCGCCTTCGGGGTCCGGGCGAAGCCGGGCTCCGTGAACAGTCCGAGGAGCGCCGCCCGCATCATGACCGCGGCTCCGGGGACCAGCAGGACGTAGTACCACGCCCAGCCGACCAGGCCGTTCCGTCGGGTATCCCGGGCGAAGGCGGGGATCATGAACACGAAGAACGGGAGACAGGTGATCGCGATCGCGAGCCACAAGGGGATCAGGCGCAGCATCAGGAGGGCCCACGGGAGGAAGAGGAAGGTCGGCGCGACGACGAGGGCGTTCGTCCACGTCAGGAGGAAGAGGAACGAGTCGACCTTCTCCGTCCACGGCACCTCTTTCGAGCGGAGGAACGTGGGCCAGTGCCGGCGGTACTCGCGGATCGTCGTCGCGGTCCAGCGGGTGATCTGCGTGAAGAACGTCCCGTACTCGTCGGGCGCGATCCCGCGGCCGACGATCCGTGGGTCGTAGACGATCTTCCAACCGGCCTTCCGGAGCCGGAACGTGGTGTCGAGGTCCTCGTTCGCGGTGAGGACGGGTGCGATCCCGCCGAGCTCGCGGATCGCCTCGACACGGTACGCCTGGACGGTCCCCTGCACGCCGACGAACCCGCGATGCCGGTACCGGCCGGCGAGGAGCGTACCGGCCACCTCGTGGAGGGCCTCCGAGAACCTCGTGAGGTACGTCGCGGGCCGGTTGAGTCCCATCGCCATGAACCCCTGGATGCCGCCGACGCCCGGGCGGAAGTGCTCCGCGAACCGGACCAGCACATCGGGGTCGACGCGAAAGTCGGCGTCGAAGACGAACATCCACTCCGACGCCGGGTGGAGCTGCGGAAACACGTTCCGCAGGGCGCCGCCTTTGAACCCCTCGCGGTTCGCGCGGCGGACGACCCGCACGCGGGTCGACTCCACGGCCACGGGGACGGTCGAGTCGTCGGCGAGGATGATTTCGAACGCGGGATACCGGACCCGCTCCCAGGAGGCGACCGTCGCCCCGACGATCTCGGCGGGCTCGTTGTAGACCGGGATCACGACGCTGACGAACGGCAGCGCGCGGTCCGGGTCCGGCGCCAAGTCGCGCCAGGGCCGCAGGATCGCGGTGACGAGCTCGATGAGGAGGTAGGAGCTGATGAGGAGCGTGATGCCGATCGCGAGGAGCTCCCACGCGGAGACGATCTCGAGGAACGTGACCACGAGGACCTCCGTCTTCCGCCGACGACTCCGCTAGGCTCGGCCCGGGGCGGCGACGGTGCGGAGCCGCGAGGCGGGTCGGTCGTACTCGTCGCTGCAGGCCGCGAGGAGGATCTGGACGAGCTGCTCCGGCGGGGCGGAGATCAGCGGCTCGGGTTCCGCGCCGGGCCCGGGCGTGGTGAGGGTCGGGAACGGTGCCGCAAGACCGAGGTCGACGAGCGTCGCGCGGAGCCGCTGGATGATGTAGACCGCTTCGGAGATCCGGCCGACCTTCCACCGGCGAGCGGCCTCCGTCTGGAGACGACGCGCGGTGACGGCCAGGGGGTGCCCCGGCGCGACCTCCCGCAGCGCCGCGTCGATCTCGGTGAATGCGTCATAGAACGGCGTGGCGGGAATCGTCTCAATTTCGGGTACGACGTCCTCGACCCAGGGGGGTACCGGGGTGGGAGCCGCCGGCGGGGCGACGGGGACGCGGCGCGCGGTCTCCCGCGGTAGCCGAAGCTCCTCGCTCACGAGGCAGAAGCGGCAGAGCGGGGGCTCGTCGAGCGCGTCGAGGAAGTAGAACATGCGCTCCGCGACGGTGAGCGGCTGCTCGCACCGGAGGCACCGTCGAGGGGGTCGTACCTTCGCGGCGGGGGTCGCAGGATCCGACCGCGCGGGCGGGACAGTCGGAGTGGCCGAAATGAGTGCACCCGCCTTCCGTGGACCGATCGGTCGTATCCGCGGAGTTCCCGGCGACTCCGCCCGCACTACTTTGCACGAGACCGTTATTTAAATCGCGTCCTGCCACGCGAAGCTTTCGCACTCCGTCGTGGCGGAGAGGGGATCACCGTCGGGGTTTCCCCCTGCGGTCGCCTCATATCGGTCCCCGTGTAGAGGGAGCCGTGCCACCGAAATCCGTTCTCCCGCCCGAACTCGACCTCGACCTCCGCGAGGAGGCGCGGCGGTTCGTCCGCGAGCGAACGCCGGTCACGCTCACGGGCATCGTGCTCGGCGTCGCGTTCCTGGGAGTCGGCGGCTACCTCATCGGTCCATTGGTGCGCGCCGGCGCCGTGCCGGGCGAAGTGCTCTCGGTTTTGCTGCTCGTTCTCGGCGTCGGGTTGATCGTCCTCAGCCTTCGGACGGGCCTCATCAACCCCGTCACCTCCGTGCTGGCCGACCGCCGCGGTCTCACGTACACGTGGCGGTGGGGAAGTCCGTTCCTCCGCCGGTGGTCGGATCCCGGTCTCCTCCTCGTGCTCGACGATCTCGGCCCGGATCCCAGGAGCACGGAGGAGCAGAAGCGCCACGTCTACTTCGGCGGACCTCGCTCGGTCTACGGGCTCCTGCCCGTCGCCTCGATCGGGCCCCTCCTCGACGTCGCGCGGGGCCACGGGCTCTCGATCCGCATGGGCGTGGAAGTGGAGCGTCGCGGACGGAACGAGCGGCGGATCCGCCGGATACGGATCGCTCAGGCGTCCGAGGCATAACGGGGGCGCGCGGGCGCTCCGTAGGGCTCGGGGAGAGCTTTACGCACCCTTCGCTCTCGACGGTGCGTCGATGGCGGGGAACGGCACGTCGTTGGCCCCGATGGAGTTCTGGGGCCGGATCCAAGACCGCGTCATCTCGAGATTCCCGGAGTTTCGCCGGGAGGCCGCGGTCGCACCCCCCGGGGGTCGCGCGCCGAGCGGCCCCGACTCCCTCGTCGGTCCCGCGTCGGGACGGATCTGGGAGGTCCGTTTCCTCGCACCGAAACTGCTCTCGCCCGACATCCAGGTCGGGTTCACGACCGCGGTGCGGTTGGTCGACCCGCCCGCGATGCCGCACTACGCGATCCCGTTCCTCTACGTCGGGCTCCGTCCCGGCGTCTTCACCCGAGGGTCGGTCGGCACCGACCGGATCTTCGAGAAGTACAAGTCGGGGGGCGGACCTCGCCACGGCGCGGGGACCGGCGACGCCGAGTTCGACCGACGCTGGGTCGTCTACACGCACGACACGGGGCTCGCCGCCGTCTTTCGCCAGCCCGAAGTTCTACGGGTTCTCCGGCGCGCGGCGGCGCTATCGCCCGCGCCGAACGGGGACCTCCCCACGCTCGCCGTACTGGGGACGGAGGCGACCGTGACGCTCCCGACGGCCGCTCGGAGCGACCGGGTCGCCGGTATCGTCTCCGCGCTCGAAGGCACCTCGATGGTGCTCGACCGACTCGAGTCGGCGCGCGGGCTCCCGCCGGCCTCCCAGTCGCCGCTCCCGATGGACGTACTCCACGACGACACCGGCGTGCCGTTCCCGCTCGCGCGCTTCGAGTGCCCGTGGTGTCACGAGGTAACTCACCCGAAGTTCCACCCGAACTTCAACACCGAGACGTGCGAGAAGTGCGGTCAGGTGCTCTATCGGTTCACGAAATAGGAGCCCCGCGCCGGGGCCGAGCGTCGAAGGAATCGGCGCGACCGCGAGCTCAGGTCGTCGCCGCGTCCGGCTCCCCGCGCTGCATGAGGGTCTCGACCTCGGCGAGGTCCTTCGTCCGGTACCCGCTGAGGAGAGCCCAGGCGTAGATCCCGCACGCGATGAACGTCATCGCGACCGTGTCCCACGGGAACGGGATGTACGGGCTACCGTTCAGCGGCCCGAACGGGAACGTCCCACCGATCGAGAACCAGGCGAGGAGCATCTCCGCGAAGAGGAGAGTGAGGACCCAGAAGCCGGATCGGATCGCCTTGCGGCCATCGGGGCTCGCGAGCCGCTGCGCGATCAGGGCCGGAACCCACGCCGTCACGAGGAGGATGACGTAGTAGATCAGGAAGTAGGTGGTCAACGTCGCGTTCGAGACCCCGACGACGGGGCTCGACGGGATCGTCTCGATCGTCGCGATGTGGAGGTAGACGTAGCCGAACGCGGTGTCGGCCACCGCCAGAACGAGCGCCAGTATCCCGAGGACCCACGAGGTGCCCGACGGGATCCCGAGGTTCCGCGGCGCGTACAGGAGGTAGAAGAGCGGCAGGACCATGAACAGGACCGAGAAGACGTAGAAGAGGCCGCCGAACTCGGACCAGTAGATCACGAGCGCTCCGCCCACGAACGCGAGGCCCCCGACCAGCATCGCCGCGGGCAGCTGGAACGGCCGCTTGATGCCCGGGGCGTGCCAGCGGAGGATGAACAGCGTGAGCGGTCCCATCAGGAGGGAGATCGTGAAAGCGTCCGTCACGACGCCCGCGAAGAGGTACCACGACGGGAGCGGGATGATGAAGAACGCTCCGACCACCGTCGTCGCGATCAGGGCGATCCACGGGATCCGAGTCCGCTGGTGGATGCTCAGCAGGCCGCGGGGGAAGAACCCGTCCGCACCGACACCGTAGACGGCGCGGGTCGCCTCACCGAGGAACACCCAGCCCGTTCCCGACGGAGAGATGATCGCATCGATCAGGAGGATCGTCGCGAACCCGCCGAGCAACGCGACCGAGGCCTGCTTCATCACGGTGTAGAACGGAGCCGAGTAGAGCGTGGTGGTCACGCCGCTGAGGCCCGCCCAGTTCCCGGGCGTGAGGCCGTTCGCGGACCAGTTGATCGCCCCGATGAAGACGATCTGGAGGAAGACGTAGAGCACGACGGCGGCGGAGATCGAGTAGATGATCGCGCGCGGGGCGTCCCGCTGGGGGTTCTTCGCCTCGCCCGCGAACTGCGCGGCGCCGCGGAACCCGAGATAGGCGAAGGCGATCCCTTCGGACGGGATCGCGATGAACACTCCCGGCCAGCCGTACGGGATGAACCCGCCCGAGACGGTGAAGTTCGAGGCGTGGAAGATCAGGAACAGGAAGATGATCGTCAGGATCGGGATGATGAACTTCCACCAGGTGACGACGGTGTTGAAGGCACCGAGGAACCGGATCCCGACGAAGTTCAGGAAGAAGAATCCGATCAGGAGCAGGACGGCGACGACGAGCCCCTGCGAGGTGATGAGGCCGTTCGAGCCGAGCCAGGACGGTTCGTAGGTGGCGGCGTAGGTGACGACCGCCTCCGCCTCGATTGCAGGTACCGTGATCGAACCGATGATGTACGCCACGCCGATGATGTATCCCGTGTAGCCTCCGTGCGTGTAGAGGGGTCCGCGCACGAGCTGGCCGCTCTTGTGGAGCGCCGACGCGGTCTCGCAGAAGCAGAGCGCGATCGCGATCATGAAGATCCCCGCGATGACCCACGAGATCACCGCGGCGGGACCGGCGATTGCCGCCGAACCGGCGACCGCGAAAAGCCAACCCGAGCCGACGACCCCCCCAAAGGAGATCATGAAGAGGTCTTGGAACGACAGCGCGCGACGAAGCTGCTTGTCGGAGGCGTCCGCGACGAGGACCTGGTCACCGGTCCCGGTTGCGCCGGCCACGAGGCTCTCCGAGGGGCTCAATCTATGTAAACATTGGCAATTTCGAAATTGGGACTTCGAGGCCCGGAGTCACTGGAGATCGCCGTAGACTCCAGGTTTCGACCAACGCAGCAGTTCGTATGCCTCGGCATCCGGCGCGACGGTATTCCTGGCCATCCTCCGGGATCCGGAGCGAGGGAAATTTGTCGGTTGTGCCCTCACACCATAGTCCACACCGTGGGGAAATGTAGCCCCGAGCGGATTCGAACCGCTGTCGCCGGCTCCAAAGGCCAGCATGCTTGGCCACTACACCACGGGGCTGAGGGCCCGCTACGGGAGCGCTCTACTAAAGAGTCGACGGCTCGGTCGGCGTCCCGGAACGGTCGGAGCCCGCTTGCGTCGACGCCGGTCGCCCCCGGAATCCCGGAACCCACACGATCAACGGCAGGGTGACGATGCCCACGATCCCCGCGAACACCCACGCGACGGTGTACCCGGAGTACACGGCCAGGTAGCCGAAGGCGATCGCAAGTGCGCTGCCGCCCGCGATCTGCACGCAGTTGATGAGCGCCAAGGCGAGCGTCAGCCCCTCTCCTTCGACCTCGGGTCGGTATGAAGGAATCAGGTACAGGTTCGCGAACACGACCCCATTCGCGAAGCCGAGAAAGACGAACACGACCGCCAGCTCCGACAGCGGGAGGAACGGGACGAAGAGGATCGCGATGCCGGACGGTACGCCGAAGAGCACGATCGCCGTGCGAAGATCCTGCTGTCGCTCCGCGATCCATCCGCCGACCGGGCCGCTCACGATCTCGACCACGATCATCACGCTGGGGAGCGCGGCCGCGAGCGCGAGGCTCCAGGCCGGGTGCACATCGGAGGAGAACTCGACGAAGTACTGCGCGACGATGTAGTACGCCCCCCAGAGACCGGTGAGCCCGATCGCGAGGGCCCAGATCGGACGGGAGCGCAGGACCGGACGGGCGGCGCCCCAGAGGGCGGCCATGCTCCGGTGCCGCTCGGGCGCGGCCGTCTCGGGGAGCGCGAAGGTCGCCAGCGCCGCGCCGACCAGGAGTCCGATCCCACCGACCAGGAGCGCCCAGTTCCATCCGAACGCGAGGCCGACGACCGCACCGGCGAGGATCCCGATCGCCGCGCCCAGGCTGAAACCGGCGTTGTAGAGGCCGATGATCGGTCCCCGCTGACCGGCGGGGTAGTACGTCGCGACGAGTCCGAGCGCGGGGGCGAAGAAGCATGCGGCGCCGGCGCCGACGCCGAATCGGAGGGCGGCGAGCACGTACCAGTTCGGCGAGAACGCCGACGCCGTCGCGAAGACGCCCATCACGACGAGCGCGGCGAGGCACACGCGGCGACTCCCCCAGCGATACGACGCGAGACCCGCCGGTACCTGGAAGATCGCAGCGCCCACGAGGAAGCTGCCGAGTACGAGTCCGAGCTCGACCGTGGAGACCTTCAGGTCGGTCCCGATCAGCGGGAGGACCGCGCCAATGTTGTACCAGTTGAACGCGTAGACCGCTCGCGCGAGGAAGAGGGTGAGAGCCGCCCGACGTCGGCCCCGCGGGTCGCTCGCCGTCAGCCGCTCCCCGGTCCGATGAGCCCGCGGGTCTCGAAGTACCGCAAGAATCCCCGCGCGGCGAGATCGTAGCCCGACACGAGAAGCGACCGGTCGTCGGCCGCGGCGGTTGCGCCGGGCCGGTCGAACTGGCGCAACCGATCCGCCACCCAGTCCGGATCCGAACGCTCACGGGCCGCGGCGAGCGCGACGTCCCGCCACGCCTCGACGACGCCCCGGTACCGTTCGAGGTCCGCCGCGCCGTCCGGACTCGGGCCGAAGTGGCTGTACAGCACGCGGGACGGCTCGAGCCGCCGCATCGCGTCCACGCTCGCGAACAGTTGTTCGAGGTCGAGGTCGGGCGGGGGGACTGCGGGCCGAACGCGCGCGCTTCGCTCGAGTCGCACGCCCGCGCCGTCACCGGTGAAAACGCCCCGGATCCGCGTGTCGAAGAAGGCGAGATGGTGCTTCGCGTGGCCTGGCGTCGCGAGGACCTCAAGCTCTCCGTCCTTGAGCGGGAACCGCTCCCCGCCCCGCAGCGCGACGATCCGTGGCGACGGCACCGGCACGATCGGCCCCCAGAGGGGGTCGGCGGCCGCCCCCCAGGCCCGACGGGCGCTCGCGATCAGGCGAGTCGGGTCGACCAGATGCGGGACCCCAAGCTCGTGAGCGTAGAACGTCGCGCGCGGCAACTCGTCGGCGAGGGCCCCGACGCCGCCCGCGTGGTCGAGATGGATGTGCGTGACGAAGACGCGCCGGACCTCCGAACGGGCGACCCCGGCGCGATCGATCGCGGCGAGGAGCGCGGAGCGGCAGGACGACGGTCCGGTCTCGAGCAGCGTCCACCCGTCGTCCCCCGGGAGCAAGTACGCCGCCACCAGTCCCTCGGTGTCCCGGAAGTCGATGTCGAGGAGCTGGCGATCCGCCCCGAGTTCGATGACCCGCGGGGTCGGCATCCTTCCACCTCAGAAGAGCGGCCGCGCGTAGAACAGGAGCGAGACGTAGCAGAGGCCCGCGACGGCGGCCGCGACCACGAAAGCGCCGGCCCAGGTTGAGGTGTTCCAGTGGAGCACCTTCGCGCCGTCCAAGGGTCCGATTGGAACGAGGTTGAAGGCGCCGAACCACCCGTTGAAGAACGCGATCACGAGCAGGGGGTAGAACAGGAAGCTCCCCGCCACGAAAGCGCCGATCGACCCGACGTAGAAGATCGCCGCGAACCCGAGGTTCGTCAGCGGCCCGGCGAGGCTCGTCCGGGCCCAGTCCCGGGGGTTCCCCATTCCCCCGACCACCGTGGCGCCCGGTGCGGCGAAGAGGAATCCGACGAACGACGTGAAGACCGAGATCGCGAGCCACATCGGCGCCCAGCGGAACTCGGCCCAGTACCCGTGTCGTTGCGCCGAGATCTTGTGAGCCATCTCGTGGGCGACGAACGCCGTTGCCGAGGCGACGGCCGCGGTGGCGATGGCGAGCCAGAGCGGTACGGAGGAGAGCACTCCGGCGCCGTTGAGCAGACCGCCGAAGTAGAGCACGAGAACGAAGTCGAGGGTGAGCACGAGGTAGGCGACCGAGAGCTGCAGGAGCTCCTGGGGGGAGGTGGTAAGACCCGGCGAGCGGGCCGTTGACCAGGAGTACTGGTAATCGAACCTCGGACCGGTCAGGCTCACGCCGTCGCCTCCAGGGGACTCGGGGGATAGGCCGCGTACGGCATCGGAGGCTGCCACGGCTCTCGCGCGAGAAGGTGGCGGATGAGCTCGACTCCGTCCGCCAGGCGGGGCCCCGGACGCGAGAAGTACGCCTCGTCGGCGACGAAGGTCCCGAGTCTTGGGCTGATCGCGCGGAGCCCGTCCCGGACCGCGGGGACCGAGAGCTCGCGGACGGTCCGCTCGACGCCGAAGCTGCACGGGCTGATCACGAGGAGGTCCGGACCCTCCGCGGCGATCGCTTCCCAACGGGTTCGTTCCCCGGGTCGTCCGCGACGCGGTCCGATCGACACCCCGCCGGCCGCCCGAACGATGTCGGGCGTCCAGAGGCCCGCCAGGATCGGGGGGTCGACCCACTCGACGACGGCCACGCGCGGGGCCGGGGTCGGGCGATGGAGAGGCGCGGTCCGGGAGCGCAGCGAGCGGGCGAGCGAGGCGCCCGCGGCGGGGTCGTCGAGCGCGCGGCCTACTTGCTCGACCGACTGCCAGACGCCCGAGAGCGTGCGCGGAGTCAGCGAGACCACGAGCGGAGCCACGTCGGCGCGCGCGCAGGCCGCGGCGACCTCGGCATCGGTCACCGAGCAGACGCCGCAGAGGTCCTGTGTGAGGATCACGTCCGGCTCCAGCCGCCGGAGCAGCTCGATGTCGAGCGCGTAGAGGCTCTCGCGCGCACTCCGCACGCGCTGGACCCGATCGTCGATCTCGCGCGACGGCCGCTCCGCATCGAAGACCTTCGGGGCCATCACGACCGGCAGCGCTCGGGCCTCGGGCGGGAAGTCGCACTCCGCGCTCCGACCGACCAGCTGGGGGCCGTGACCGAGTGCGAAGACGATCTCGGTGGCGCTCGGTAGCACGGAGACGACGCGCATCGGGCCCTCGGGCCTCTTCGAGTCGGGAGCTGCCTACTTACGTTTGCGGTGGGGCGCGCCCCTCTTCGCCGCCGGCGCGGGGCGGGCCGGTCGCTTCGGCTTTCCCCGGGCCGGGGGGGCGCGGCCGGTCGCTCGGGACCGTGGGCGCTCCGCCCGTCGGAGCGGGGCCGCCGGTTCGGACGGAGGCGGCGACGGGGCCGGGAGCCCGAGGTGGAGGCAGAGCGCGGTCTCCCGCTCGAGCGACAGCCCGAGCCGTCGCGCCTCGTCGCGCTCGCGGTTGGCGACGTCCTTCTCGCCGGTCCGGGTGAGGGTGACCGAGTGCAGGAATCGGAGCTGGGGGTCCTCGGGAGTGTTCTCGAGCATCGCCTCGACCTCGACGCGGGCCGCCGACCAGTCGCCGAGCTCCACCAGCGCGGCCACGAGATGGGCTCGGACCTCGACCCGGGCATCGTCCTCCGCGAGGAGGGCGCGGTAGACCTCGATCTCCTCTTTCGGCTTCGACCGGGCGCCGAGCACCGCGGCCTTCCCGAGCCAGGCATCGAGGTCGTTCGGCCGGGTCGCGATCACTTCCGTGAACGCCCGGTCCGCGTCCTCCGTGAGACCGAGGCCGAGGAGCGAACGGCCGATGCCGATCTTCGCGGGGAGGAATCCCGGCTTCAGCTCCGCGGCCTGGCGGTAGAACCGGAGGGAGAGCGCGGGCACACCCCACTCGAGCCACGTGCGCGCGCGGTTCATCGCCGCGTCGAGGAGCTGCGCGCTGGGGAGGAGGCGCGGGCGGGCGGCCGACGGGGGCCGCGGCTCCTCGCCGAGCATCGACTCGAGCCCGAGCTGTCGGGCGAGCTCGGCGAACCTCGCCCCCTCGACCACCGTGCCCGCGCGCTGTTGGATCTCGGCCTGGATCGCGAGCGGCAGATGGCCGGGCGTGAGCACCACCAAGTGCGCCGGCTTCCCGTCGCCCGACTCGAGCACGCGGCGGATCGTATCGATCGAGACCCGGTCCGGGTCTTCGAGAAACGCGTAGAGGAACCCGTCCCCGGTCCGGAGCACGAGCCCCTCCGGTAGCGGCTTCGCGGCATCGAGCCGCTGACCCATCGCTTCGACGAGGCCCCCCGACAGCTGGACGAATGCCGCGCTCGCCACGACGAGTCGGAAAACCGGGCGCATTATATACGTGGGAGTCCACGCGCAACCGCCGTGAACTTCGCGGAGATCTCTCGCTACCTTCCGCCGCTCGAACGCGAGATCCGCTCCTCCTACCGGGCCGAGCGCCGGGATGCGCCGGGGACGGTGCGCCCGTACGTCGACGTGAACGAGGAGTTCACGCTCCGCGGCGGGAAGCGGTTCCGCGCGCTGCTCGTGCTCGCGGGGTATCACATCGCCACGCGGCGCGCGCCGCGGCCCGCGCTCCCGGCCGCCGCGGCGCTCGAGCATTTCCAGAGCTGGATGTTGATCCACGACGACATCATCGACCACTCCGAGCAGCGGCGCGGCGGCCCAACGGTTCACCGGTCGCTGAGCGCGAGCCACCGCAAGGAGCGGCGGGAAGGGTCCAGCGAAGAGTACGGCATGGGGATCGGCATCACGCTCGGGGACCTCGAGGAGCCGTTCACCGTGGACGGGATCCTCGGCGTCCGGGCACCGGCGGAACGCCGGCTCGCTGCGCTCGCCGAGTACGCGCGCATGACCCGGCTCACGGCGTACGGCCAGCTCCTCGACATCCGGAACGGAACGCTCGACCCGGCGGAGGTGACGGAAGCCGACGTGCTCGACGTGCACCGCCTCAAGTCCGCCATGTACACGGTCGCCTGCCCGCTGCGCATCGGCGCCCTGCTCGGGGGACTCGGAGCCGCCGGCCTCGAGGACCTCGAGGCGATCGGCTCCGACCTCGGGATCGCCTTCCAGCTTCGGGACGACGTCCTGGGCGCGGGCTTCGACGCCGACGAGTCCGGAAAGAGCGCGAACGACCTCCCCGAGGGGAAGCGGACGCTGCTCGTCGTCCGGGCGTGGTCGGCGGCATCCGAGGTGGACCGCACCCGTCTGCGTCGCGTGCTCGGGAACGCCCAGGCGACCCCCGAGGACGTCGCGCGGGCGCGGGACGTGATCCGTTCGACCGGCAGCCTCGCCTACTCCGAAGATCGCATCGCCGAACTCACCGGCCGTGCGCTCGGGCGGCTCGACCGATCTCGGGCGATCGACCGCCGGTCGAAACCCCTCGTCCGCGAGATCGCGGACCGGCTCGTCCGCCGCCGGTCGTAGGGTCTATTCGGGGGCGGGCCCCGTCGGGGAGACCCCGGCGGCCTGCAGCGCCTGCGTCAGTTCCTGCTGCATCGTGGTGTACCGCTCCTTCAGGTGATTTTCCTGACGCTCCATCGCCTTCACGCGCACTTCGAGCGTCTCCTTCTCCTCGGCGAGGAGGTCCTCGACCTCCTTCCGTCCCTTCGCCCGGACGAGAAGTCCGCCGATCGGCCGATAGAGCACGGCGTCCTCCGGGACGTTCTTCAGCTCCTCGAGCGTGTGGGTCACCTCGCGGAGCTTGAGGTCGATCTGGAGCCGCTGCTGCTGGGCGTTCCCGAGCTCTTGCTGGAGCCGCTGGAACTGCTTGATGTCGTTCTGAAGCTTCGCCGGTAGGGCCACGACCCGCTGACGTTCCTCGGGTGATAAGCGCTTCGCTACGCGCGGGCGCCACCGGCGGCGTTCGCGGTCGCGGAGGCGAGATGGACCCAACCGAGGTAGGTGTTGAGCGCGGCGCGCATCGCCCCCGTGTCTCGGGCGGAGATCTCGAGCACGACCGTGTCCGCGGGAGACCGCGTGAGCTCGGCGCGGGCCCGCGGCACCTCCCGCTCCGACTCGGGTCGCAGGGTCCGCTCGAGCATCGCGGCGAGCTTCTCGCTTCCCGGTCGGACCGTGACGGTCGCCCGCCACTCGCCGACGGAGCCGCTCACGGTCCGAGCTCGGCCCGCAGGCGGACGAGGAGCCGGTCGGTCTTCGCGGTCGCCGACCGAACGTAGCTCGCCGGGTCCACGAGCTCCACCACCTCGGCTTCCGAGAGATGCTGGCGGACCGTCGGGTCGCCCCGGGCCCGCTCGAGCAGCGACGGCCCCCGCTCCGGCTCGCGGGTGAGCGTGCGCAGCACTTCGTGGGCCTCGGACCGGGCGAGCCCCTTGGTCGTGAGGGCGAGCATGAGGCTCTCGGTCATCGCGACCGAGCCCGGCCGCGCGAGCTCCTCCGCCATCCGCTTCCCGTCGACGCGCAGGCCCCGGAAGACCTCCGTCAGCTTCGTCAGGAGATCGTCGGCGAGCACGATCGCGTGCGGGAGCACGATCCGCTCGTTCGCCGAGTTCGCGAGGTCCCGCTCGTGCCACTGCACCATGTTCTCGAGCGGTGGTTGGGCGAGGGCCCGCACGAGTCGGGCGAGGCTGGTGACGTTCTCCGAGACGATCGGGTTGCGTTTCTGGGCCATCGTGGAGCTGCCGACCTGCCGCGCTTCGTCGAACGGCTCGGCGACCTCTCCGATCTCGGTCCGCTGGAGGTTCCGCACCTCGGTCGCGAGCCGCTCGGCGGTCGCCGAAGTGAGCGCGAGCCAGTTCGT
>JASHVA010000011.1 GCA_030039715.1 Thermoplasmata archaeon
TCGATCTCCTTCTCCCTCGAGAACGGAACGTACACCTTCACCGTCGGAACGCTCGCAGGCTACCTCGTCCAGCCCGCCCAGGGCAGCTACGTGGTCGCCGGAGGTCCGTTCACCATCCGGATCATCTTCCACGCGCTCGTCTACCCGATCGAGTTCGTCGAGACGGGGCTCCCGACCGGCGACGACTGGTCGATCACCCTCACGAACGCGTCGCAGGACCTCTCCTCCGGGCTCGAGGCCAGCGCGGGCTACGGTGACATCTGGTTCAACGAGTCGAACGGGACGTACCACTACGTGGCGGACGAGGCCGGCCTTTACGTCGCGGTGCCCGCGAGCGGCAACGTCACGCTCGCCGGGTCGGCGGTGACCGTCACGATCACCTTCGTCCCGCCGCCGCTCTACCAAGTGACGTTCGTGGAACAGAACCTCACGGCGGGAACGCTCTGGGGCGCGGACGTCTACACGAACTGGGGCGACTTCTACAACGAGACGACCTCGGACGCGTTCGCGCTGGAGCTGCCGAACGCGACGCTGGGCTTCGACTACCTCGACACCCTCTCGGAGCCGGGATACGTCAGCCCGAGCTACCTCCAGTTCGCCGTCAACGGGGCCCCCGAGACGGTCTACGTGAACTTCACGTTCCAGTACGGGGTCTGGATCAACGAAACCGGCCTCCCGACCGGTACCGAGTGGTCGGTCTATCTCGAGGGCGCGGACTACTCCGACACCGTGTACGCCGTCAACGCCACGAACTTCGTCGCGTTGACGAACGGCTCGTTCACGTTCTACGTCAACCCGATCTACGCCTGGGTCGCCACGCCCTCGATCGGCGCGATCCACGTCGACGGAGCCTGGCAGACGATTTGGATCACCTTCACCCCCGCGCCGACGTACGCCCTCACGTTCTACGAGAAGGGACTGCCGGCGGGCACTCCCTGGACCGTGGAGCTCCTGCTTCCGAACGACAGCGAAGTGCGGCAAACCAGTACCGGCACGTCGATCGCGTTTTCCGAGCCGAACGGGACGTACTACTACTGGCCGACCTCCGCGGGCTGGGCCGCGAACGTGACCGAAGGCTACCTCTACGTCGACGGCGCGTCGCTGAACGTCGACATCGGCTTCTCCCAGCTGTTCACGGTCACGTTCGAGGAGACCGGGCTCCCCACCGGGACGTACTGGGCGGTCGACTACGCCGATGCGTACAACTACAGCTTCTCCACGACGATCGTCTTCTACGAGCCGAACGGGTCGTACACGTTCTACCCCTACGAGACGGACGGCTTCACGCCGAACCCCGACACGACGACGTCGCTGGACGTGAGCGGAGCGAACCTCACCCAGGTGATCGCGTACAGCTCGTCCACGCCGGTCTTCTCGATCACGTTCACCGAGACCGGTCTCCCGGCCGGCACGAACTGGTCGGTCTCGCTGGAGGACATCACGCTCGCGTCGACCACCGCCTCGATCGTCTACTACGAGGAGAACGGCACCTTCGACTTCTCGGTGCCGAGTGTGGACAGCCTCGCGGCGAACCCGTCGTCCGGCTCGATCACCGTCGCGGGCGCGAACCTGACCCAGCCGATCGTCTTCGGCGCGCCTCCGGGAACCTTCGAGGTGACGTTCAGCGAGACCGGCCTTCCGAACCTCGCGACGTGGTACATCAACATCACCGGCGAGACCGGGCTGAGCGCGACGGTCGACGACGGGTCGGGGATCTCCCTCGTGATCGCGCTCGCGAACGCCTCGTACACCTACACGGCCGCGACGAACGCCGCCGGTTGGACCGCCTCGGGCGGGGGCTTCACGGTCGACGGAGTCGCCCAGACGATCCCCGTGCCGTTCTCCTCGTCCGCGCCGGCGACGAAGTACCTCGTCACATTCGACGAGACGGGGCTACCGGACGGGGCGACGTGGTACGTGAACATCTCGGGGGAGAGCCTGAGCGCGACGGTCTCGGCGGCCGGCGGCACGTCCGTTTCCATCTCGCTCGTGGACGGGTCGTACACGTACACCGCGGCGACCTCCTGGTCGAACTGGACCGCTCCGAGCGGAGGCGGCTTCTCGGTCAGCGGCTCCGCGAAGACGATCGACCTCGGGTTCACGGCGTCGAGCCCGGCGACCGGTAAGCCGGCCACGAACGGGCTCGGGGGTCTCGCGCTCTGGCTCGGCCTCGCGCTGCTCGCGATCGTCGTCGTACTGCTCCTGATCCTGCTCGCGCGGCGCCGCCGCAAGAAGTGGACCCCCGCCGAGGAGGGACCGACCCCGCCGTCCGGCGCGCCGCCGCCTCCTCCGCCTCCCCCGCCCGGCGGATCGTAGCCGTTCGAACTCAGGCCGAGCGGCGACGGCCCGCGGGCCGACGCCGCCCGCCGACGCCGGTTCGTCGCCCGACGACGAGACCGCGACCGGTGGAGAACCCCGGTCGGACGACCCGGGCCTCGAAGCCGGCGTTCCGCAGGATCTCGGCGATCCGCTCGCGCTTCACGAGAAGGCCGACGTCCACCTCGTCGACGTACCGGGCCTCCCGCCCGGGCTCGGCGATGAGGTAGTGGTAGTGGATCATCGACCGGTTCCCCCGACGGCGCGCCGTCGCGAGCCGGACGATCGTCCGCTCGGCGTCCCGCTGCGTCACCACGTGGATGTGGCCGGGCCGCCAGTCCCGAGGGTCGATCCACGGCTCGACGATCGCGACTCCCCCCGGGCGCAGGTGACGCGCGAAGTTCGCGAACGTCCGCGCGAGCTCGCGCTCCGATCGGAGGTGGCCGATCGCGCTGAAGAGGCACGTCACGACGTCGAACTGTTCGCCGAGGTCGAACGTCCGCATGTCCCCCCGGACGAGCCGGACGCGGCGGAGCCGGGCCCGCGCGTAGCGCAGCATGTCACGGCTCAGGTCGACGCCCGTGACGTCGTAGTCGCGTCGGAGAATCTCTAGGTGGCGGCCCGTGCCGCAGGCCACGTCGAGCCAGCGGTGGGCGGGACCGTCGGCCGTTTCGCGGACCAGGCGCCGCAGGATGCGGCACTCGCCCGCATAATCCTTCGCCGCGTAGGTCGAGTCGTAGAGGGGCGCGAGCTCGTGGAACATGAGAGGCCCCCGTCGCACCATGGGCCCGCCCTCAGGCGGCTCGGGGCATTACTTTGTCCGTCGGGCGCCCCCGGCGCGGCGCGGGCGGCCGGGGCGACCGTGGCGGTCGGACCGGGTTCGGACACCGCGGGAGAAGCGCTCAAGCGCGCGCGGGCGTTCTCGGGCACGTGAGCGAGAACGGACCCCGCGAGGGCACCCGCGACCTTCCCCGGCGGGATCCGGAATCCGGCCAGCGCTCGGCCGGGCCCGGCTCGCTCGCCGGCGCCGCGTACGATGCGCTCGACCGGGAGCAACGCCGCCGGCGGCAGGCGCTCCGGGAGCTCGCCGCGGAGGAGCTTTCCGACGACGAGATCGCGGAGCGGTACGGCCGGGACCACCCGTTCGAGCGACCGGTCACCCGACAGGAGATCCGGACGGCGACCGAGCCGACGGGCTCGAACGCCGGCGGATCGCCCCGACGGCGCCCGGGCTAGGCGTCGGGCCGGGCCGGTCTATCCGGGGCGCACGGACTCGCCGATCACGAACGAACGGGCCGCCAGCGGAGCGGGGTCCCCGGTCCCATCGAGCCGGAGTGCGTCGGGGGAGGTGCCGATCCCTCCCGAGGCGAACCGGACCGTCCACCGCCCGGGCCAGCCGAGCGTGGGCGGGGCCGCCGCTTCGTCGCGCAGGTTGACCAGCATCACGGCCTGGGAACCCCCGCTCGTGCGACGGATCGCGAGCCACCGCTCGCGGTCGAAGGCCAGCGCCTCGGTGCGGCCGGGCCGGGCGAGGGACGGCAGTTCGCGTCGCAGCCGCAGAAGCTCGGTCACGAACCCCCGGCGGGCGCGTCCCGCGTCGGAGTCGGCCGCGGCCCAGTCGAGGGAGCTCGCCGCCCGCGTCGCCGGATCGGACGGATCCGGCGGTGCCTCCTCGAAACCGTTCGCCCGGAGGTGGCGCCGACGCCCCGCGGCGAGCCGGCGGCGCCCGAGCGGAGGAGGGTCCCCGAAGAAGTAGAACGGCCGCTCCTCGCCGTACTCCTCGCCCATGAACAGCATCGGAACGTACGGAGAGAAGAGCGTCAGCCCGAGCGCGACGCGCGCGAGGTCGCTCGGGAGGAGCCGGGTCAAGCGGGCGCCGTCGCCCCGGTTCCCGATCTGGTCGTGGTTCTGGTCGAACACCACGAACTGTACCGCCGTCGCCGCGTCGTCGGCGGTCCCCGCGGCCGGGTCGCGCGACTCGGTGTACGCCCCCGGGAATCGGAACGGCCGCTCGAAGACTCGGGCGAGGAGCTCGAGGGCGCCGAAGTCGGCGTAGTACCCCCTCCGCTCGCCGGTGAGCGCCGCGTGCAGCGCGTGGTGGAAGTCGTCGGCCCACTGGGCGTCGATCCCCCAGCCCCCTCGCTCCTCGGGGCGGAGGATCGAGACGTCGCGGAGGTCGCTCTCGGCGATCAGCACCGGTCGGCGACCGAGCGGGGCGCCGATCTCCCGGCAGACCGAGGAGAACTCGGGCCAGAAGCGTCGCGACGGCCGGTCGTGGACTTCGTGGAACGCGTCCAGTCGAAACCCATCGATCCCGAACCCCGCGATCCACCAGCGGGCGTTCTCGAAGAAGTACTCGCGGACCTCTTCGTGGCCGGCGGCGACGAAGTTGGGCGTCGGCCCCCACGGCGTGCGCGCCCGGGGATGGAAGTACGGTCCGAAGCGCTCGAGGAAATCGGCCCCGTGTCCCCAGTGGTTGTAGACGACGTCCAGCAGGACGGCGAGACCGGTCCGATGCGCCGCGTCGACGAATCGCAACAACCCGGCGGGACCCCCGTAGGCGCGCCGGACTGCGAACAGGTGGACGCCGCCGTATCCCCAGCCCCGCTCGCCGCCTCCCTCGGGGACCGGCAGGAGCTCGACCGCCGTGACCCCGGTGCGGGCGAGCGCGGCCAGGTGCGGCACCGCGGCCTCGAACGTCCCGGGCTCGGTGAACGTCCCGACGTGGAGCTCGTAGAGGACGGAGCGCGAGAGGTCGAAGCCTCCCTCTCGGGTGACGAGGGGGCCGATCTCTCCGAGGTCCACCATCGCCGAGGGCCCGTCCCCGCCGTCCGGCTGGTAGCGCGAGGTCGGGTCCGGAAGCCGTCGCCCGTCCGCGCGGTACCAATACCGGTCCCCGGGTCGCGAGTCGGTGTCCCGGCCTCCGAAATGCCCGGCGCGGCCGGTGGGTTCGAGCGCGAGACGCCGGCCGGTCCGGACCAGTTCCACCTCCACCCGCCGGGCCCGAGGAGCCCAGACGCGGAACCGGAAGCCGCCGGCCGGATCGGGCGTCGCGCCCAGCGCCGGCGGGTTCTCCCCGTCCTTCTCCGCCAACCGAACGCAGCCTCCCCCGTGCCGGCTCAGCGTCCCGCGCGCTCGACGACCCAGCGGAAGCGCCCGGACCGGCCCGACCGCCGGCGAAGGTCGATCCGCCCCGGAGCGCCGTGCGGTCCGAAGTCGAGACGGACGGAGCGAACGTCCCCGTACGTGCGGACCACGAGATCCTCCAGCATCTCGGACGAGATGTGGTCGTGTTCGCGCGCGGTGAGGGGGATCGCGGCCCCCGAACGGACGAAGACCGGTAGCTCGTCGAGGGGCGTTCGGGAGCGGCGCCGGAGCGGACCGTCGATCCGCACGCCCGTCCAAAAGTCGAACCACTCCCCCGGCGGCAGCCGCGTCGGCGAGAGCGAGCCCGGCACGACGGGCGCGATCAAGAGGTCCTCCCCGAGGAGGTATTCGTCGTCCACCTCGGCCACCGGATCCCGCGGGTAGTCGAACGCGATCGGGCGCACGAGCGGCCGGCCGACGCGCACCCCCTCGACGGACTGGGCGTAGAGGTACGGGATGAGCCGGTACCGGGCGCGCGCGAACTTCCGGAACGCGGCGAGGGCGGCCCGGCCGAACCGCCACGGCTCGCGAGGCGTCGTGCCGTGCAGCCGGGTGTGCGAGAAGAACAGCCCCATCGCGCTCCACCGGGCGAACAGCTCGGGCGACGGACGACCGCCGAAACCTCCGGAGTCGAAGCTCGTGAAGGTGCCGCCGCTCGTCGCGTATCCGAGGGCGCCGCGCAGCGCCGCCGCCATGTCCCGGGGGTGGGTCCGGGGGTCGCCGCCCCACTGTACCGGGTACCGGTGGATGTCGAGGCCGCCCGAACGGCCCCAGACCATCGGCTCTCCCCCGGCCGCGCGCACGGCGCGGAAGACCGTCTCGTTGTAGAGCGTCGAGTACCGGTTGTGGAGCTCGGGCGGACCGCCCGCGTGGGCGCGCGCGTCGTCGGGGATCGCTTCGCCGAAGTCGGTTTTGATCACGTCGACCCCGAGGCGCACGAGCTCCCGCACCCGGTCGGCGAACCACCGGCGCCCGTCCGGATGCGTGAAGTCGACCGCGCCGAAATCGCGGCTGGGGAGGTCGAACTGCACGCCGACCTTCCCGTCCGCGCGCCGGACGAACAGGTCCCGGCGGGCGAGCTCGCGATACTCCGGCGTGTGCGCCGGCACGTACGGGTCGATCCAGAGCGACAGCCGAAAGTTCCGCGCGTGCAGCGTGCGGATCATTCCGGCCGGGTCGGGGAACCGCCTCCGATTCCAGCGGAACGTACTGCCGACTCCGAAGAACGGCAGCGACTCACCGCGACGGGCGGCCGCGGAGGCGAGCCCGGCGAGGACGTCCCCGGGGTCCCGGTCCGCCGACCGGTCGACGTCGCGCCGCGAGAGCCCGAAGCGGCGGCCCGCGGCGTAGAGCGCGTCGGGCAGGGGCTCGTCGAGCCACGGCGGGTCGAGGTGGATCACGTCGCCGGGAAGTCCGAGCGACCGTACGCGGCGGGCGACGGAGAGGAGCTCGTGCTGGCTCCGGTAGGCGCAGCGGGAGTACCAGAGCCCGTACGACCAGAGCGGCGGCACCGCGGGGGCGCCGCGTCGCGACCAGAACCAGCGCACGATCTCCCGGGGGAAGTCGGAGACGAAGAGGCGCAGCCGGACGGGCGTCCGGGGGATCTCCATCTCCCCGAGGCCGCGGTATCGGGACCCGAAGTCGAGTCGGACGGGAGCCCAGGTCTCCGCGAGCAGCGCGTAGCCGCGGGTCGACCAGAAGAACGGGTACGTGACGTACGTGCCGTCGTTCGGCAGGCCGTAGACGTCCGCGATGCGGGTCGTGAGCCGCTGACCGCTGCGGTCGACCGGTCCGAAGAACTCCCCGGCGCCGTAGATCCGTTCTCCCGGCGCGAAGTGGAGCGGCACCACGATCCCCGAGCCCCGTACGCCCCACGGGGACGGTCCGGCGAGCTTGCCCGCCGGTAGCTCCGCCGGGATCTCGAAGACCTCCCGACCTTCGCGGCCGACGGACAGGGAGAGCGGCAAGAGGTCGAGTCGGACGTCCAGCCCGCCCAGCCGCGCGCGGCGCGGCCTCGCCCCGAGCGCGAACCGTCGGGGTCCGGGGCGCGTCGCGCCGAACTCGAAGAGGAGCTCGTTCCGCTCTACCGAACGGACGGAAAGCGACACCGACGCCGCGCGAGCCTGGAGGCGCAGACCCGAGAGACCGCGCCCCCGGCCGACGACGGACTGGAATCGGGCCGGCGAAGGGTTCGGGACCGACGGCGACCGGCGCCGGCCCCGGACCATGTCCGACCCTCCGTTCACGCCGGCGGAGCCGTCTCGAGCGAGTGGACCCGCGCGCCGTCCTTGTCGAAGAAGAGCGCGTGCTCGGGGTCGATCGAGACCGAGACCGAGTCTCCCACCTGGTTCTCGTACGCCCGACCCATCGCCCGGACCGACACTCCCGGCGCCGGGGCGGCCC
>JASHVA010000101.1 GCA_030039715.1 Thermoplasmata archaeon
GGATGATGCGCACCTTGAACGGGAGCTTCGCTCGGGCCGGCGCGTACGACTTTGACGTGATCCATTCGGAGCAACCGGCGGCCGCCAGTGTTCCCCAGACGAGGGGGGCCATCCCCGTGAGCTTGGGGTCTGCCCTCAGGAACCGGCCGGCTTCGGCGACCGATTCCGCCGTCACGGGAAGGACGGTCAAACGGCGCCGAAGCTTCGAAAGAGCGGTCTCTCGGGGGGCCCGGTCGGCGTGACGGCCGAGCTCCGCCAGGACCCTCAGCTCGAACATCTGGAGCTCGGTGGTCGCGACCTCCTCTCCTCGGAGGGACTTGAGAAGCTCCCGACCGGCCGGAGTGTCGTGGAGGATCGCGAGCAGCGCGGGGGTGTCCAGCGCCTTCACGCCGACCTCCGAGCGGATCCTCTCCGAAGCTGGCCGAGCCGGCGGAGGTCCTCGGTGCCCCCGTGCGGGCTCCAGGCACCTCGGATCTCCTCCGCGGCCCCCCGCTGATTGAGGAGCCGGACGAAGAGGTCCGTGAAGCTCTCCCCCCGGCGCTTTTCGCGGGCCAGCGCGTCGTACACCGACCGCTGGATCGCCACGTTCTTAGACGACATATGTAGATTCATATGTATACTGGTATTTGAGGCGTAGTCCGGGCCCGCACGCGACACGGACCGGCCCGACACCCTCCTCGAGGAAGGCCCGTCGGGTGGCGGGAGCGCCCGCCGGGAGGTCGGGGGACGGGGCCGTCCTCCGATCGGACTCCCGACCGGGGTGCCGCGGGACGCGTAAAGCGAACGGTCTAGGTCGAGGGGTCGGCGAACAGCAGGCGGGATCCCGCGAGGTCGTAGGTCACGTCGTAGGAGCGCAGGAACCGATCCCCTACCAGCCCGTCGTAGATGATCTCCTGGAAGATGACGGCAGGATCCCGCTGGACTACGCTCGGCGCGGCTGCGACCGCGAACTCCCCACGGACATCGGCCGAGATGCGAACGTAGGCCTGGCCGGTTTCGTCCTGCCCCCGGCTCGTGCGCACGCCGGCCCGGTCCGGGTCGACGCCGAGCTCCCGCATGAACCGACTGTGGAGAATCAGCTGGTCGGAACCGGTGTCGACCTCGACATGGGCGACCCGGCCCGAGGGGAGCCGAAGGTCAAGGAACAACGTCACTTCGAGGCCTCGCCGCCGCACCTCCAAGGGTGCTTCGACTCCCACTCCGAGGTGAGCGTCCGGGGAGTTCGACCGGAGTACGCGCACGGTGTTCGTGACCGAGTTGATCGCGAACGGCCACGGCTCAAAGAACTGGGGGGCGACGAACCCCGAGATGCCCGCAGCGGCAGGGAACAGCATCGAACCGGGATACACCCCGGCGAGGAGATTCTCTCGGCGCACCGAGCCGACGGACAGCGACGGTACGCGCACGAGGGGCACGGAGACGGTCTGACCGGACATCCGCTGGCCCGACAGCGTCCCTCCGGTGGGGACCCAGCCCTGGCGCTGCGAGACCTCGTCCGAGACGAGGGCACAGCCGATCCCCGTGTCGAGAACGAAACGCGCCGGCTCGGTCCCGCCGATCAGCGCCGGGACGGTGATGAGATGACCGCCCCGATACCGCTCGAACGGAATGGCGTCGTCCACGTCTGCCGCCTACTCCGCACGGCGGTAAAGCCGTGATGCCGCCCTTCCGGCCCAACTCGAAGCGGGTCGCCTTTGGGCGCGGGCGGGGGTGGGCGCGGACCGCTCAGCTTATCATCCGCCGTTCGTCGCGCGGTCACAAATCCTGCGGCGGAGTCGGTGGAATCATGGCAACTATTGCTTCCAAGAAGGGCAAGAAGACGTTCTTTCCCGCCGACGCGCCTCCCGTGACGCGGCCGCGTTCGAAGGCGGTCACCCACGTCCTCGACCGGCTGGTGCCCCAGCACGACGACGAGCTCGCCTACCTCGCCCCGTACATCGACTTCGCCAAGATCGGTTGGGGCCTCCCGTTGCTCCTGCGCCGAGAGCTGGTCCGGGAGCGAGTGAAGCGATGGCGGGACGTCGGCGTGGAGGTCTGCACCGGAGGGACGCTCCTCGAGTACGCGGTGACGCAGGACCAGGTCGCCGCGTTCCTCGACGAGGCCCGCGAGCTCGGCTTCGACCTCGTGGAGATCTCGAGCGGCATCATCGAACTGTCGCCGTCCCAGATCGAGCACCTGGCGACCGAAGCCCGGGAGCGGAGCATCGACTTCTTCATCGAGGTCGGTAAGAAGGACACCCACTACCAGCTCTCGCTGAAGGAGACGATCTCGCAGATCGCGCACGCCCGCACCCAGCGGCCGCGCAAGGTGATCGTGGAGAGCCGGGAATCCGGTCGTGGGGTCGGCATCTACGACAGCGAAGGCGCGATCAAGCGGGACTGGGTCCGCTCGATCCTGGCCGAGCACCCCGCGGAGGAGCTGATCTTCGAGTCGCCGCAGGAGTCGCAGCAGGTCGCCCTGATCCGCGAGCTCGGGGCGGAGGTCAACCTCGGGAACATCGCCTTGAGGTCGGTCGCGCCGCTCGCCTCCGAGCGCCTGGGGCTCCGGGGCGAGACGTTCGGCGCGATCCGGACGGCCAAGGCGGTCGCCGGACCCCCGGCGGCGAAGTTCCTCTTCTTTCTGCTCGAGACCTACCACGGCCTGGACCAGACGCAGCTCGCCCAGATGTCCCGCCTCCCTCGGCGCACGGTCCAGAGCGCGCTCGACTCGCTCCGACGGCAGGGCCTGGTGCAGGAGTCGGTCTCTCTGCACGACTCGCGGCGGCGTGAATACCGCCTTTCGTAAGCCGCGAACGCCAAATGCTCGTCGGGGCCTAGACGGGTCGAGGGAGCGGAATGGACGCGGGCGGGACGTCGCCCGGGGCGGGCCGGTGGGCGGTCGTGACCGGCGCCACCTCCGGCATCGGCCAAGAGGTCGCTCGACGCCTCGCCGCGGACGGGTTTGGTGTGGTCGTGGTCGGCCGGGGGGAGGCCCGGGCCGCCGCCGTTGCGGCGGAGATCTCGCGATCCACCGGCAATCCGCACGTCGAGTCGGTCGGGGTCAGCGACCTAGCGGTCGTGGCCGACATGCGGGCTCTGGCCGCGACGCTGCTCGACCGGTACCCGAAGATCCACGTACTGGTCAACAACGCGGGAGCGTACTTCCGGCACCGCGAGGTCACGCCCGACGGGCTGGAGCGCACCTTCGCGCTCAACGTCCTCGCCCCGTTCCTCTTGACGTCCCTCCTCGCCGAGCGGTTGAAGGCGAGCGCCCCCGCGCGGGTCGTCAACGTCTCCTCCGCGGCGCATCGGCGCCAGCACGTTCGGTTCGACGACCTGCAGTCGGCGGCCGGTTTCTCCGGCTTCTCGGTCTACGGTCGCTCGAAGCTCGAGCTCCTCCTGCTCACGCGCCAGTTCGCGCGCCAATTCGCGGGGACCGGCGTCACCGTGAACGCGGTCCATCCCGGTTTCGTCCATTCGGGGTTCGCGCTGAACAACGGCGGGAGCACGCGGGCCGTGTTCCGGGTCATCGGGGCGATCTTCGGTAAGAGCGTCGCGAGGGGCGCGGAGACCCCCGTGTTCGTCGCCGAGGACCCGTCCCTCGCGGCCGTCACCGGCGAGTACTTCTCGGGCCACCGGTCGCACCCCGGCGACCCCGCCTCCCGGGACCCGGCGTCGGCGGCGCGACTCTTCGACGCGGTCGCGGCGATCGCGGCGGCTCCCCGAACCACCGCTTGAGCCCGAACGGGGGCACATCTTACAAGCCGTGGTCGGTGGAGGGGGGAGCGCATGGCCCCGACGGAGTCCGACCTGAGGAGCCCCGAGTGGTTCCGAACGGTCGTCTTCTACGAGCTCTCGGTCCGCTCCTTCGCCGACTCCAACGCCGATGGGATCGGGGACCTTCCGGGGGTCCTCCAGAAGCTCGACTACCTGACCGACCTCGGCGTCGGAGCGCTGTGGCTGCTCCCGTTCTACCGGTCCCCGTGGAACGACGACGGCTACGACATCTCGGGCCACTACGAGGTCGACCCCCGCCTCGGCACGATCGACGACCTCGACCGGGTCGTGGAGGCCGCCCACGGGCGAGGCCTGCGCGTGATCGGCGACCTCGTCACGAACCACATCTCGAGCGAGCACCCCTGGTTCCAGTCGGCGCGCAAGGACCGCGCCTCGCCGTACCGCTCCTGGTTCCTCTGGTCGGACACCGGCACCGAGTTCTCCCGCGCCCGGCGGATCTTCCCCGACTACGAGACGTCGAACTGGACGTTCGACGAGACGGCCGGCCAGTACTACTTCCACCGGTTCTTCTCCTCGCAGCCGGACCTCAACTACGACACGTCCGAGGTCCACACGGAGATGCAGAAGGTCGCCCGCTTCTGGCTCGGCCACGGGCTCGACGGTTTCCGGTGCGACGCGGCGCCGTACCTTTACAAGCGCGAGGGCACGAGCTGCCAGAGCCTCCCCGAGACCCACCAGTTCTGGCGCGACATGCGTTCGATGATCGACGCGGAGTTCCCCGGCGCCGTCCTGGTCTCGGAGGCGAACCAGTCGGTGCCCGAGACGGTCGCCTACTTCGACGGGGGACGGGAGTTCCAGATGGTCCTTCACTTCCCGATCATGCCGAACTTCTACCTCGCGCTCGCCGAGAGCAATCCGAAGCGGGTGCTCGACATCCTCAAGGCGACCCTGCCGAGCGTCCCGCCGGACGGCGCGTGGGCGTACTTCCTCCGCAACCACGACGAGCTCTCCCTCGAGCAGGTGAGCGAGGAGGAGAAGTCGCTCTTCTTCCGGTACTTCCCGCTCCCGCCCGGCGCGCGGGTCCACAACGGGGTGCGCCGGCGCCTCGCCCCGCTCCTCGGGGGCGACGACGGCTCGGTGCTCCTGCTCACGGCGCTGATGCTCGGCCTGCCGGGAAGCCCGTACCTGTACTACGGGGATGAGATTGGCATGGGGGACCGCATCGACCTCCCGGACCGCGACGCGGTCCGTACACCGATGCAGTGGGACGGGTCCCCGAGCGCGGGGTTCTCGAGCGCACCGCCCGAGCGGTGGACCCGGCCGCTCGTGACCGACCCCGCGTTCGCGCCGCCCGCCCGGAACGCCGCCGACCAGGAGGCGTCCACGCACTCGCTGCTCTGGAGGACCCGGACGCTGCTGCGCGTCCGCGCCTCGCACGCCAACGTCTTCGGATCGACGGGATTCGAAGGCATCGATCTCGGGAGCTCTCCGGTGCTCGGGTTCTGGCGGCCCGGCGAGGAGTACCGCATCCTCTGCCTCTACAACTTCGCCACGGAGCCGTCCGAGGGCGCGCTGCCGCTCCCCGACGCCGTCTGGGCCTCCCCGATCGAGCTCCTGCGCGGGGACCTCTCGTCGACCGTGTCCGGCCACACGTTCCGATACCGGCTCGCCCCCCGCGGTTTCTCCTGGACGCTCTTCCTCTCTCGGAGGCCCCGCTCGGCGGGGGGCCGCAGCGCGTCGGTCCGCTAGTGGGGACCCGTCGGGGGGAGCCGCTCGGGCCGGCCGCTCGGGGGCATCGTCGGCGCCCCCTCTTCGGCCGGGCTCTCGAAGAAGACGTGGCGCGTCACGTTGAACCGGACCTCGGTCCCGACGGCGACCGTGCGGAGCGAACGCAGGTAGATGCGGAAGCCGTTCGCCATCGTGCAGAGGAGGTAGGAGAAGTCGCCGACCCGCTCGCTGACCTGGACGGTCGCCGCCTCCGCCCCCTCGGGGGAGACCTCCGCCCACTCCGGGCGGAAGCCGAGCGAACCGGTCTCCCCGCGTTCGGTCCACGGCATGTAGTTCATCGGCACGTCCCCGACGAAGTCGCCGATCCACCGGGTCGCGGGGTGGTCGTAGAGCTCGGAGAACGGCGCGACCTGCTCGAACCGGCCGAGGTGGATGACGCCCGTCCGGTCGGAGAGGACCTCCGCTTCCTTCTGGTCGTGCGTCACGAAGAGGAACGTCTGCCCGAGGTCCTTCTGGATCTTCTTGAGCTCGGCGCGGGCCGCGAACCGGACGCGCGCGTCGAGGTTCGAGAGCGGCTCGTCCAGCAGGAAAAGGGTCGGATTGCGGACGATCGCCCGGGCGAGCGCGACCCGCTGCTGCTGGCCGCCGGAGATCTGGCTGACCCGGCGGTCGAGGATCTCGGTGATGCCGAGGGTCTTCGCGACGGCGCGCACCTTCGGTTCGATCTCCTCCGACGGGAAGTACTGCATCTTGAGCGGGAATGCGATGTTCTTGTAGACGTTCATGTTCGGGTAGAGCGCGTAGTTCTGGAACACCATCGCGATGTTCCGCTTGTTCGGCGCGATGTGCGTCACGTCCTTGCCGTCGATCCGGATCGTCCCCGCGTCGACGGTCTCGATCCCCGCCACCATCCGCAGGAGCGTGGACTTCCCTTCTCCCGAGGGGCCGAGGATGACGAAGAACTCCCCCTCGTCGATGTCGAGGGAGATGTCGTCCGCCACCATCCGCTTCCCGTAGCTCTTCGACACGCGGTCGAACTGCAGTTTCACGCTCATCCACGAACTCCGGCGGCGAGGTCCTCGCCCTTAAGGTACTTTTGCAGGATCGCGACCAGGATGATCACCGGCACGGTCGCGATGAACGAGAACGCGACCCCGACCACCGGGTTCCCGCGGCCGGTGACGGTGAGGAAGATCTGGACCGGCAAGGTCGGCGTCGTCGGGTTGTAGAGGATCAGCGCGAACGTCGACTCGTCCCAGCTGAGCATCCACGCGAGCAGGAACGAGGCGACGATCGCCGGGATGATCAGGGGGACGAGGTTGCCGAAGACGGCGTAGAGGCGACCGGCGCCGTCGACCCGGGACTGGTTCTCGAGGTCCTTCGGTAACCCCTGGAAGGCGCCGACCAGGAGGAAGACCGTGACGGGGAGCGCGAGCAGTTCCTGCGTGAGCGCGATCGAGATCGGCGAGCCGTAGAGGCCCGCCTTGATGAACGGCACCGTGATCGGAATCGCGATCGTGATCGACGGCAGCATATTGACGATGAACATGATCGTCGTGAGGCCGAAGGCGAGCGACGTCGGGAGCCGGCTCAGACCGTAGGCCGTCGGGATGCCGATCGCGAGGGCGAGGGCCCCCACGATGAATGCGATCTCGAGGCTGAGGTACATCGACGGCAGGAACGGGACGGCCGTGTTGGTGAGGCCCGAGACGAGGTTCGACCACGTGAGGTGGGTCGGCAGGAGGTCCGGCCGGGCGGCGAAGATCGTGTACTTCGTCTCGTTGAATGCCAAGAGGAAGATCACGTAGATCGGGAAGAGGAGCCAGAGCGAGATCACCACGATCGTGGCGTAGAGCCCGACCTTGCCGGCCGTCACGACCGGCGGACGGTTGATCGGGGCGGGCGGGCGGAGGTCGACGCGCGCGGAAGCGCTCGCGGTCGCCGTCATTTGCGGCTCCCGAGCGCCAGCACGAGCCCGACGAAGATCCCGACAATGCCGAGGAGGACCGCGGCGACGGCCGAGGCGAGGTAGATCCCCTCTCCCGAGGTGTAGAGGAGGTAGATCTGAACGGTCAGCAGCTGCGGAGTCGATCCGATCATGATGTACGCGAGCTGGAAGATGTTCACTTCCTGGGCGCCCCGTATGAGGAGCGCCACGACGATGTAGCTCCGAAGGCCGGGGAGCGTCACGTAGCGGAACTGGCGGAGCGGTCCGGCCCCGTCCAGCGCCGCCGCCTGGTAGAGCGTTCGCGGGATCGCCGCGTATCCGGCGACGAGGATGATCACGACCAGCGAGGTGTTCTTCCAGCTGTCGGCCACGACGACCGCCCCGAGCGCGCCCGACGGCGTCTGCAGCCAGAAGTACGGTCCGAGGTGGACGATCGAGAGGAGGCTGTTCGCGTAGCCGGTGCCGTCATTCGGGAGGATCTGGCTCCACGCGTAGCCGGCGACGACCGTCGCGATTCCGATGGGCAGGAGCGCGATGGTCGCGAACGCCGCCTTGCCGCGGAACGACCGGGCGAGGATCGAGGCGATGACGAAGGCGAGCGCGAACTGTAGCGCGAGCGCTCCGGCGACGACCCAGAGCGTGTTGCCGATCCAGCCGTAGAGGCCGGAAACGATGTTCGACTGGTAGTTGAACAGCGTGAACGGCTCGATCGGCGTCTGGAAGCTGTAGACGATCGTGGAGATCATCGGGTAGAAGGCGAAGTACGAGACGTAGACGAGCGCCGGGATGACGAAGAGGAACGGGTAGATCTGCTCCCGGTGCCGCTCCAAAAAACCCGCCACGGGGGCGGGGGCTGGGCCCCCGTCCCGCGTGGCGACGGCCATGAATCGGTTAGGGCTCTCCGGTTCCGATTTCCCTCGGCCCGTCGTTCCCCTAGACGTAGATGGGGCCGTAGCCGCCCGTCGAGTAGGTCGACGCGGCCGACGCGCTCACGCTGTTCGCGAGGTACGTTTCCATCTGGCTGTTCGCGGTGTTCGCGTCCGAGACCAGCGCCGCCCAGCCCGACTGCGTGCCGAGGACGTACGGGGCGAAGATGTCGTTGTACAGGTACGACACCCACGTCTCGATCCATGGCACCGGGGGCCGGAACACGGGGTTCTCGAGCGCCGCCAGGATCTGCGGGTCGACGACCGACTGGTTCGACGGCAGGTTCTGGTACGCCGCGGCGTTGACCGCGGGGTTGCCCGTGTCGACCATCAGGACCTGCTGCGCCTTCGCCGAGAGAAGGTACTGCGCGAACAGTTGGATCGCCCAGAGGTTGGTCGCGCCCTTCGGGACCGCCAGGACATCTCCGCCGACCACCACGTCGGACGCCTGCGCCCCGGTGCCGTTCGGACCGGGG